>NZ_JAVJTO010000054.1:0-10253 GCF_040220235.1 Coleofasciculus sp. B1-GNL1-01 | reverse complement strand
TCAGCTATATTCACTGTCCCCGTTGCCCATGTGGGTTTTCCTTGTGGGTCATACAAAACCAAATTTCCATCTTCCTGGAAGCGGAACTTATAGCCTCCAGGTGTAATCCATTCCTGTCCACGACCAAAATCTAAGTTGTTGTTTCCAGGTTTCAAATGGATATTATTAGGAAACCACCAAGATGGTTGTTCATCATATCGTAGTGCCTCAGTGCGACCATCGTTCCGGTTGTAAGCAATACGACCTCCTTGGAAGTCAGAGAAAATTGTATCGCTACTATGAATATATTCTCGACGAGTTGGCATTCCTAACCAATGACCAGCACCACCTAAATCGGTGTAAAATGCACCAATGGTTCCCCAGGTGACAACGGAGGCGTGACCATAAAGGTTATGAATTCGAGCTTTCCCATTCTCAGCGGCAAAGGCTTGCCAAACGGCTCGTTTGCCATCTTTGGTAAAGATATTTTCATCAGACCGAGGATAACCCAAATACACTTGCCGACCGTCTAAATCTCGACCTACGGCTCCCCCCATAAATTCATATTCATTTAAATTGTTGCCTAATACAGAGAAGGCTTTAGTCGCGCCATCCTCTAACATTAGGAGTACACGGTTCCCGTTGCGATCACGGAATTCTTGTGTCCAACCGTTACCCCAACGGTAAGCATCTTTTGTTGGCGTTAAACCGAGATCATTCCCATTAATTCGGCTATAAGCTTCCTGGAATAAATGAGGCGCACGCGAACTTCTACCAATTTGGCTGTTAATGATGATTGGGTTACTAATTGGTGGAGGTGTCACAGGTTTGCCAGTTCCCGTCTGATATTTCACAGGTAGATAAATGGTTTGACCAACCTGCAAACGACTTGCTTGAGCTTCAGTAAATGTGCTGCCATCTTCTTTCTGAATTTCCCGCCAACGGTTACCATTGTTGAGTTCTCGTTGAGCAATTCCCCAAAGCGTTTCATCTGGGCGGACAATGTAAGGACGACGAGTTTCTTGAGGTGAAGGAGTCGGTGTAGAACTCTTACCATTCCACCCATTTTGCAGTAACCAACGGGCGCGATTTAGTACATCAGCACTGTAATTTTTGCCTGTGGTATAGGCATCAACATCTAAATCTCGCTGATATGCCTTAACAACATTACTCTGACCTGAGTTATAAGCAGCTAAGGAACCTCGCAAATGTAACGACTCTGGCAACCTTGGTTTGAGATATGCATATTTATCATTGATTAACAGATTGACACCTTGTTCAATATTCCAAGCGGCGTCATACCAAGGTTGAAACTTGATATTCGGGAAAGTACCAATATCAAGTTGCATATATCCATGTCCGTGTCCATTATCGCCAAGGATGTTCCGGGTATTGGTTTCTCGGCTAATGATACCTGCAATAATTTCTGGGAGGATGTTGAAACGATTGGCAACAGTGCTAATAATGGTTTTAATGCTATTGAGTCGTTGTAGCTCACTAGACGCGATCGCAGTTACGCCACCAGAGGGTAACTGATTAAATAAACCAGCTGCCCGTTCCATCGGTGTGACTACATCCTCACCACTCCAAGTCTCAGGAATATCGATAGCAGGAATGGCATAGTCTTCAGGTTTCGTTACCTGCGCCAATCCCACGGCGGCGGCCAAATTCAATAATCCCGTTCCTGTTTCTGCATCCCAACCGGGTTCTGCTAAATCAGTCGCCGTAGACTTAAGAACTTCAATCACTTGGCGATAACTTAACTGGGGATTCGCCGCCCACACTTGAGAAGCCGCCCCCGTTACTTTGGCTGTCGCCACCGAGGTTCCCGCCATTGTGCCAACACTATCCTCGACGGTAGACACAACTGGATTCTCAGATGTACCTCCCTCGGCTAAAATATCTAAACCCCTGCAATAACTGGAATAATACGCCCGTTGATAGGTTGGAGAGGGCGTATCGGTTTCTACCTGTTGCGCTGCACCTACGGTAATAATATTGTCAAACTCCTGAGATGCTTGACCCAAAACGGACATTACATCCCCATCATTCCCGGCGGCGGCGACAATTAACACCCCATTCTGACGGGCATATTCAATCGCCGCCCGTTCTTCGGGTGTAAACTCATAACGGGTAGTTACACTACCATCGGAGTTCACTTGGGTTAAATCCAAACTCAGATTCACAACCGCATTCGGTTGACTTGATTCCTTGGCGGTATCGACAAACTCAACTAACGAATCTGCCCATTCTCCAGAACCAACCGCACGTCCTACCCATAAGGGCGCATCATCATTAATCCCATCGATGCCGATATCATTATCCTGTTGTGCCGCAATAATTCCTAAAACATGAGTCCCATGCTCATTCCCCTCTCCAGATACCAATAAGGGGTTAGAATCATTATCGACGCGATCGCTCCCTAACGTAATCTGAGAATAATCGATATCGGGATTATCATCACTAAACCCTGTATCAATTACCCCAATTAGCGGCTGGTCTTCCTCTGGAAACTCATAGCTTACCACAGGTTCAACGGGGTCAGTCTCGTCTGGGTTTGTATCGCCAGAATCAATATCGCCAGAATCGGTATCTCCCGTGTCGATATCGCCAGAATTACTATCTCCCGTGTCGGTATTTCCTGTGTCGATATCGCCAGAATTACTATCTCCCGTGTCGGTATCTCCTGTGTCGATATCGCCAGAATCAGTATTTCCCGTGTCGGTATCGGCTAAATTTTCAATCGCATAATCAATCAACGCTTGACCCAAATCCGTCTCCCGCCAATCCTTTCCAGACTCAATCACCTCATCCATCAAAGCCGCTTCACCCGTCGCCCCGCGCACTTGGAAAATAACATCGTTATAATCCCCATCTGACTTGGTATCCACCCGCAAATCTTCCATCACAAAGGTACTTCCATCGCCCGTAACATCGGCAATTTGCCCGACATGAAACCCATCATCTGGATTCGCCGTTGCCATAGAAAATAGGGGACGCGCCGCCCCTCCCACATCGGGATTATCAAACACCCGTTGCACTGTATTATTGGGAACCAGCATGAAGCCAAACTCATCCCCTGGACGCATTTGGACTGTTTTAACTCCCAAATACTCTCCAGAATTTCGGTCACTTTCTCCTAATTCGCCAACGAACCGCGCCCCATCGGTTTGGTCACTAATCACCACATGACCTAACTCCGAATCACTCAACGCACGAGAGGCGGCTTCCTGAATAAACGCCTCTGAACCCGGTTCAAACTCCTCCATCCCCTCTAAACTAAAGACGGCGAGTTCACCTTCATATCCCCCACCATCAAAGAGGAAATCAACACTAACGTCCCCAGTTTTTCCAACCGTAAATACACCGGATTCAAAGGTCACACTGGAACTGTCTAACCCAGTTAATAGCGATTCATTTAACGGCGTTTCGTCCGTCAGCACCTCATCAGTGGCTTCACTCTCCGCCGCGTCATCCAATGAGGTAACAAAGGGAATCTCTTCTAAGGTTTCCTCTCCTTCAACCGAGATAACGAAGGCAATCTCCTCTAAATTATTATCTGAAATAGTTTCAAACCCTTCCTCAAACTCCGGAATATCAATATCAGCAATTTGGTCAGCCGAGATATCGATATCCACGATATCTATGGGATTATCCGTGCCATCTAATAAACCACTGGGCGTTAAAATCGGTTCTAATATAAAGGCTTGCGGTAACTCCTGACGCTTCTTTTTCGACGCAAATCCTTGAGCAGCAGGACGTTTCTTTGAGGAAAAATTAAACCAAGACATAGATGACCCTCTTGTGGAATAGTGCAGGTAAAATTACAGATTAAGCCAAGCGGCAAAATCTCTAAGCTGTTCGGCATTTAAACCTTAATGTCAATAATGGCGAAAGCCTTGTAGTGCGTTAAGCGAAGCCATGCCGCAGGCTTTGCATCTTGCTCGCTACTAATACTAATTTAAATGCATGACAGCTTATGATGTTCTGATTAGCTAAGGGGTTAAACCGATTCAAATTGGCAGGTAAGTTCGACTTTAGCCCAGCCCACCATTATGACGATGAATTAAGGAAACACTGGATAAGCACGCTGAAACCCAAACGCTGCTGCCAGTCAATGTCAACAAATTGTCCAGCAAATTCTGTTACTGAATAGAGCAGCAATTGCCAGCAGCAAACTCGGACAGAAAACCTATTAAGTTGAAGGGGAAATCACCTGAACGTAAATCTAGCTTGTTCACTATCCTATCCCAAAATAATAAACTTTGTCTGTAGTTTTTTATTAAGTTTTCATAAAGCTGGGAACTTCTTCCTGATGATCAGCAATAGGTCGTAAATGTGACAGTTTTTCACTTAACCCACTCTAGGGAAGCGGTCATGCCTTAATCGGGTATGAGTAGCGAGCAAGATGCTCGCACTACCAGGATTTCACCCTAATTGACATTAAGGTTTGAATGCCGAATCGACCACGCGCCAGTTCAGCCTGTCCTCAGTAAAATGGCTAAAAATTTAACTCTCTATTTCAGCCATTTAGCGTAGAACCCCATAACTCTCTGTTTAAAGATTTGATAAAGGTATTAAAAAATGGTTGATTTTCCTTAACATTTCCGTTTACCCTGCAAATAGGCATCTACTACAAACATCATGCAGGTTGGAAACGAACTCACAGCCAAGGAACAACCCGACTGGATATGCCCAGACATCAGTCCCCACTGGCAACTCAGCCAACAGGCGTCATCCAAACAGTATACTCTGCGATCGCGCCACGATAATCGTTATTTTCCCCTATCTCCAGCCGAGGTTTACGCCCTCAGCCATTTCACCGGAAATTTCACGGTTACTCAACTTCAACAGCAATGTCAGAAAAAATATGGTTCAGCAATTTCCCCGAATTTTATCTGGGATTTATGGCAAAAACTGATTACCCTTGGCATTCTCACATCCGATGAATCCATTCCACCTAACCCACCCGTTGCAGCCGACAGAGGGCAAAACATAAACAATGCCAGAGAAATTCCCAATTCAACCCATTCTCAGCCACTGCTAGATAATCAGATAGTAGACACCGATAACACAGAACAACAGCCAAATTCTCACCCCGCCAATTCCGCCAAACTTCAACTCAAATCCTGCGTTCAATGGATTCCTCACTCCGATGGCTACTGGATACTACGCAATCCCGAAGATGTCACCTTTCTCCAAGTTGATTCTCACAGTAAAGCCGCCATCAACCAACTAGGAAAACATCCCCCCGCCGATATCGCCAAAAACAATAACCTAACCCTTGAACAACTCCGCTATCTCCTACAACTCCTCACCGCCACCGGGATGTTAGCCGGAACCCAACCCGCCAAACCCCCCAAACGAAAATTCACCCCGCTACAACTCCTCTTTTTCAAAGTTCCCCTATTTAATCCCGACACCTGGTTAACTCGACATATCACTAAACTGCACTGGATTTGGACTCGTTCAATTGGTCTCATCCTGTGCTTTTTTTTAGCCTTTTCTCTATTTATTGGTTTATCCCAACGTCCCGAAATTCTCCTCACCGGACAACAATTAGTCGCAAATCATGGCATTTCTCTCCTATTCCCCTTTGCCCTACTCGCCATGTTAGTCGTTACTCTACACGAACTTGGACACGCCTTTACCCTGAAACATTACAACGGCATTGTCCCCGAATTTGGGCTACTTTTCATGTTTTTAATGCCAGCCGCTTATACCAATACCACAGATTCCTATTGCCTATCGCGATTTAAACGAATCTTAGTCGTCGGCGCAGGCATTATTTGTCAATTAATTATCGCCGCCACCGCCTTCTGGTTATGGCAATCCTCAGCCAATTGGTTAGCCACCGCCAGCTATCTCCTCATGGTAGCCGCACTCTTTACCATCGCCCTCAACCTCAATCCCCTGGCAAAATTTGACGGCTACTATCTCGCCGTCGCCCTCACCGGAATCAACAACCTCCGCACTCGTTCCTTCCAATTCTACGGAAACCTACTACGCCGACACCCCAACCGCGAACCCCGCCACAATCGCCTAATCCTCGCCACTTACGCCCCCTTCAGCCTCCTCTATATCCTCTTCGTCTTCGGTAGCCTCTTCACCCTAATCACAAATTGGACATTAACCAACATCCCCTTCTGGACAATCACCCTACTCACCCTTTGGGCAATTTACTACTACTTCCCCCAAAAACCAACCGAGGTACACACAGACAAGAAAAACAAACCAAAAAATCCCTCCTCTAAACCCCTCTGCGTTCCTCTGCGCCAACCTCTGCGAACCTCTGCGTTTCAAAAAAAGCCCCAACCCCAACCCCTAACCCCCATGAACCCCTCCCAACCCTTACCACTCGCCCCCCCAACCAGCAAACCCCACCTCCCCCTAAAACGAATCGCCATCCTCCTCACCATCGCCACCAGCTTAAGCCTAATCAGCCTCATCCCCACCTCCTTTGAAGTCGGGGGTTCCGTCGAACTCGAAACCCGCCAAGGCGCCAGAAGCATTGTCCGCACACCCATAGCCGGAGTCATTACAAAAATCTACGTCAAACCCGGACAAACCGTCCAACCCGGACAAATTCTGGCACAATTATCCAGTTTAGAATTAGACCGAGAAATCGCCACCATCGAACAACAACTCGTCCAAGCCCATCAAGTCTTAGACACCGCCCAGAAACAACGCATCCGCGCCGAAGCCCAACTGGTAGAAGTCCAAGCCATAGCCGAAGCGATGATGGCAAAAACCCGTCGAGAAAGCTTACGCGCAAAAGCCGTAACTCAAGGACAACTTACCCCCGAAATTCAAGTCTTAAACACCCAACGCCAACGCCTGCAAGAACGCATCCCCGAACTCCAGGAAAAACTCCAACGCTATCACCAACTCTACGAACAAGGCGCAATTTCCCGCAACCGCCGCGACGAGGTAGAAAGTGAACTCCACAACGTTGAAAGCAATCTAGTCGCCAAAACCCAAGAAATCGCCGCCGCCAAACAAAACCAAACCGACACCGCCCGTGACTTACAAACCGAAACCGCGTCTCAATTTGCCGCCATTGACGCCTCTGAAATGATTGCCCAGGCGGAATCCCAAATGGTAACTCAACAACAAGCGATCGCGACTCTAAAAAACCGCTTATCTGAACTAAAAACCCTTAAACAAAATCTTACCCTACGTTCTCCCATTGCAGGCGTTATCCTCACCAATGATTTAGACTTACGGCAAAATCAAGAACTCAAACCCACCGAAGACTTTCTCCTAGAAATTGCTGAACTCAGCAGCCTCACCGCCACGGTAGACATTAAGGAAGAAGACTTAGAATATGTAGAAAACCACAAACCCGTTACCTTCCGTCCCCGCCAAGCTAAACTAAGACCGTACACCGCCACCGTACAACGAATTCTGCCCCAAATCCAGCATGAACCCTCCCAACCCCAACCCATCGCCCAAGTGGAAATTGTTGTGGATAATAGTGATGGTAAACTCTATCCGGGAGCGACAGGATATGCAAAAATCTACTCAGAACGGATTCCCCTGTATCAACGTTTAGGGCGAGAACTCATGCGGTTAGTTCCCTTAGAGCGATTCCTGTGGCGAGAAACGGAAAAGTAGATAGGGGCTGCTGTAGGGAGTTTTATAAGCTGTTCGGCATTTAAACCTTAATGTCAATAATGGCGAAATCCTTGCCGTAGTGCGAGCATCTTGCTCGCTACATTGAGCATCTTGCTCGCTACATTGAGCATCTTGCTCGCTACCCATTCCCAATTTAAATGTATGACAGCTTACTCTTGTGTAGTATAGCTTCCCGATTAATTCAGCAACCCTTAAATAATACACCTCTCCGTTAACATCGGTGGGTTACGGCTGATTGTTCATTGAATGGCTATCGCTTCGGTTTAAAACCCGCCTAACCCACCCTACGTTTTTGAAATCCAAGCACCATTGTAGAGTAGAGACGCGCCATGGCGGTTGCTATAATATCAATATTTAAATGCATAACAGCTTAAAATGCTTGGCGGATTGAGGCGCTAAAAATGGCTTATAGTGACTTTACTACATTAAGTAAATTTAAGAAAGCGTTTAATTTACGGATTGACGAAGAATCTGATTTGTTTGTCACTGTAGAACCCCTACAGCCGAGTGAATCACTCGCCGCTACTTTAGCGGAAACAGTTGAACTGGCTCTGGCAATTAATACAGAAAAAGCCCGATCCGAAATGATAATTACGCCGATTCTATTGGAGTTGAGAAGAAGAGTAAATTATCAAATTAGTTTATTCTCAGGCTCAGATTTTAATGTTGATTTTGAAAAAGGGTTAAATGGATATTGCGATTTTATTATCAGTCGCTTTAAAGAGCAACTGACAATTAATGCTCCGGTGGCGATTATTGTAGAAGCTAAGAATGAAAACATTAAAGGCGGATTGGGACAGTGTGCGGCAGCAATGTTAGCAGCCCAGTTATTTAATCAGCAGGAAGAAAATAATATTCAGACGATTTATGGAGCGGTGACGACAGGAGATATTTGGAAGTTTCTAAAGTTAGAGGATTCTGATGTCTGTATCGACTTGAGCAATTATTACATTAAAGATATCAATAAAATTTTAGGCATTTTATTTAAAAGCGTTCAGGCTTGAATAAAAGTCGCCCTTCAAAACAGATCAGATTGATAGGAAAAGGTGGATCAAAGATACCGATAAATCTATCTCAGCAAATGATAAGTAGTCGGACAGGCTTACAATCCCATGATTTTGAGCGTAAGGGTGTAAAAACCTTGCACTTGTTGGGCGATAAAATTGCTTCACCCCATTATATAGTATAGCTTCCCGATTAATTCAGCAAGCCCTAAATAATACACCTCCCCGTTAATAGTGGTGGGTTACAGCGGATACTTCATTGAATGGTTATCGCTTCGGTTTAAAACCCGCCTAACCCACCCTACGTTTTTGAAATCCAAGCACCATTGTAGAGACATTGCATGCAACGTCTCTACTCTTTTTTTTTGAGATAAAGGGGTTTTTATTTTGACTGTTTTGTTATAACATTGTTACAAATACCTGATAGACCAAACCCAACACAAGGAGAAGAACCAAATGAAACCTTTATTCCCTCAACTTGACAAATCCCTGACCGCTGAAACCACTGCCCAGCAAGCGTTAGCGGAATTTGGTGTTACCCAACTCCTCGATCTGATCAAGCACTACCGCGACATTGACTTCGATGCGTCGCAAATGCACCTAACCGATGCAGAAGTGAATGCGATCGCGAACCTATTTATCCAGGAGTTGACTCGAAGCATCGACGGTAAACTCATCGCTGGCGCATTAAACGCCCTGCGTCATGGTGAAGAGATGGAGACTCAACACTTAGTTGGGGCGGGTTTAGTTACATCTGGGGAAAAAAGAAACGATAATAGTGAAACCCGCCCCTACACACAATTCAACACTTTGCCAATTCCTACTCCTCGTTACCAAGAAGGCGATCGCGTTCAGTGGAAAACCAATAAAACAGACTGGGGCGTAATTTTGGGACGCTTTTATGACTACAACCACCATCACAATCAGTGGATGGTTTACTACATCATCCAACTCGCCCCGGATTCTCCCAGTGCGGCTTGGGTAAGCACAGATACAGCGTCTGAAGCGGATTTAGAAAAAATACCCGATACCGTTGAACCAACCGAAAATAATGGCAACCCCTACCGTTATCCCACCCATTCTCCTGGCGCGATCGCATCCCCATCTGTGCATAGCTCAACTGGACGCTATAATCCCCGTCGGCGACACAATCTCCGCCCGATAAACCAGCGGGAAAAATACATTATTGACCTCTATAGTTACTGTGAATTAGGGATGACGCCAAGGCAGTTTTATAGCAAATGGGATGTCACCTATGAACAACTGTCTCATATCTGTTCCCGTTCCCTGGGGACAGTGCAGTGTTGGTTCAAACGAGGTAAAGGATACTACACCCCTCAACCCGTAGATTTACGCCATCTGGCAATCCTGGACTTTTTGTTAGAGCATTTTGAAGAGTTACCCCAATCCCTGATCAAGTTGTTGTGTTCCTCTTAATCAGCTATTTGGCATTTAAACCTTAATGTCAAGAATGGTAAAATCCGGGTTGTAGTGCGAGCATCTTGCTCGCTACATTAAGCATCTTGCTCGCTACATTAAGCATCTTGCTCGCTACATTAAGCATCTTGCTCGCTACATTAAGCATCTTGCTCGCTACATTAAGCATCTTGCTCGCTACATTAAGCATCTTGC
>NZ_JAVJTO010000053.1:0-113093 GCF_040220235.1 Coleofasciculus sp. B1-GNL1-01 | reverse complement strand
TGACTACAATTGTCTCACAGATTTTTCCCCAAGACTATTAAGAAAATCTTAAATATACATGGGTACGATTTGAGGGGGCTAAATTGCTAAAATGCTTATGCAGTAGGGGTTCAGTCCCCTGTAGTACATCTGGACGGGGGGAACTTCAGTTTAGACTGAAGTTCCCCTTTGACAAATCGCTACACTGTATGCATATCCAGACTTAGGGCGATTTTACTTTCGGCTTCACTGGGTACATATCAGGCTTACGCCCAACAAATCTAAAGCCTTCCTTTGTACCGGAGTAGGTTCTGTTATAGCACTACGCACACAGGTTAGGACAAAAGAAGAAAAATTTAAATCGCTCAATCCCTTGATGAGTCAGTGTTTTTCTTCACTATTGCCCATTGCCTATTGCCCATTGCCTATTCCCTATTGCCTCTCCCCACCACAAGACTTATTCAGCAGACCCTAAGTATCTGTATTGACACTTCCCGCCCATGAAGAAAGCATGGACGAAGATTCTTGGTTCAGCGAGTCTCCTTGTTCATCCTCGCCCCACTATGATAAGCGATCTCGTCCACTTCACAGATTCATGACTCCAGCAATAATGTCGCGTGATTATCGATAAACGCAGGTTGACCCTGACTATCCATCGCGCTGAAGGTTTGGAAATAGCGGCGGACAGGCGGCGGAAAATCAGGAAAATCAAAATAGGTGTCACCCACAGCAATATCAGCCCAAAAGTTACGTAAACTGGGGGCAAGTTTATCCGCGTCGTGTTGGGGTAAACATAAAGGTGGGGCGGTAAGTAACTTTACCATAAACGGATAAGAGCGATCGCCCATCCATTTTCGCGAAATTTCCGGCAGATTTTCCCAACCGGGTACAGAGGTGATGTGATGGGATTCTATCTGTAACCAGCGATTTCCTAAATTATCGGTTCGCAGTTCTAAGACTCGGTAGGGATGGGGATAGCTGACTAATGATCCAGTGGTAATATCATAGATTCCCTGGTGATAGGCGATATCCTGGACATGAAGATGACCCGTAAAGATTAAATTCACCCCAGCCGCTTTGAGCAGATTTAACAAAATGGGGGCATTATCCAGCATATAGCGGCGTCCCAAGGGATGTTTGGCTTGATCCGGTAGATGTTCGATGACATTGTGATGTACCATGACCACAATCAACTTATCCTTAGTCTGGGCAAGTACATCCTCAAGCCATGCCAATTGCGGTGCATCCAGACAACCCCGTTGTTTACCCGTCTGGTCAAATTGGTTGGAATTTAAGCCAATAAGCTGCACACCGGGAAAAATTTCATGGGTATAGTAGATTTGGTCGGGATTGTCATAGCCAAATTGATGATAATAGTGGGGAAAGTCTTTCAGTCCAATCGAACGTTCATCGGGTAATAGCGTGGGGACATCATGATTACCAGGTACAACGTAAACTGGGTAGGGTAGCTGGGACAATCGCCTTTGTAGCCAGTCATGGTTAGTTGGTTCGCCGTGCTGGGTTAAGTCTCCTGGAAGCAGGATAAAATCTAGATCAAGACGTTCTAAATGGTTGAATACTAACTCTAGGGCAGGGATACTGATTTCCACTAAATGGAAGCGGGTGGGAGTATCCCATAAGGTTTGAGGTAGAGCAATGTGTAAGTCGCTGATTACTGCAAAGCGGGCATTTAAACTCATGAAATTTTTCCCTCTCTCAGCCCTTGGTTTCCAGGTTGAGTGTCGGATTTGTATTGGCTGCAAAAGTTTCTGTGAAACTTTAGATGTTTCTGGCATCTAGATTTTCACAAAAATTAATTATTCTGTGTATTTTCGAGCCAGATTCCGACACAATCGCTAGATTAGCAAAAAAAGCCGGAAGCCCCACGCCGTCCTGGAAGGCGGCGCTGGGATGGATAGGCGGGATAATTTGGGGATTGAATCCCCCCAAATTATCCCAATTGACCTAACGAGTAAGGTCATCACCCTTCAGGGTGTGGTTTCCTTCGCCAATGTTTATCGAGGTTTTGATGTTTCCACACTTTCCCTACCCAACAGAAATGTTTAATGAAAAACCGCAGAGCGTGGAGCTAGGAAACGGATAGTCAATCCTGCACCCCACGATGCCTATATATTCTCGATAAACGGAGTAGCTCTTACTATTAACGAACTACTAAGGTCCAACAACAGGGCTTAAGAACCCTTATATAGCCCACGCTGTACCGCTTTTATCGGTCAGCGCTGGGTTGTTGACCATCTATAAGCTAGTGCTTTGCCGAAATCGAGCGGCACTATCCAGAGTTGAAATTCATTATACCATTGTCAGAGGGGTAACAACCCTACTATTTACCAGGGTTTTGGAGAAAGTGGTTATGTTTGAAAAGATGCTGGTTGCCATAGATACCTCTGGTATGGGTGATCATGTTTTTGATCAAGCCCTAGAGTTAGCCAAAGCGGTCAAGGGTCATCTATTACTGTTGCATGTTCTGTCTCCGGAGGAAGAGACGAGTCCGGGTATGCCAGGATTTTCCGAAGCGGACTATTATCCGTGGCGATTAGATGATGTGAATATTGCCTACCGCAAGCAGTGGGACGAATTTGAAAGCGAATGTCTGGAGATTTTGCGATCGCGCACAGGTGAAGCAACGGCGGCTGGTGTCATGGCTGAGTTTACCCAGGTGCCAGGAAGTCCGGGGGAAACCATCTGTAAGGTGGCGAAGAATTGGCAAGCTGATCTAATTATTATTGGTCATCGGGGTTTGTCGGGGCTTTCGGAGTTACTTTTGGGGAGTGCCAGTAATTACGTTCTTCACCATGCTCCCTGTTCAGTCCTGACAGTGCAATTACCTACTGTTAAAACGTCTTAATCCTGTAAAAATGATGGAATGGAAGTCTGAATCTTTAGAAAGCCAAATTGGGATTCAATTTAAGCATAGTGATACACTTAGACTTGCTTTAATGCATCGCTCTTATGCTGAACAAATTGGAGAATCAGAACAAAACAACGAGCGATTAAAATTTCTTGGAGATGCTATTGTTAATCTAGTAATTGCTGACTATTTATATCATAACTGCCCCTATTTAGAGGTGAGTAATTTTAAAGGCTTACGGGACAAGTTAGTCGAAGGACAACGGTTAACCAAACTGTGGTATCAATTGGGGTTAGGCGAAGGGTATCCGTTTCTGGGACTGACGCAAGAACGGCATCGCTTGCGTTTACAAAATCGCAATCCCTTTGAAGAAGCATTGATAGCGTTAGTTGGGGCGATTCATCAGGATCGGGGGTTTTCTCAGGCACGGAATTGGTTGGTTAAGCAGTTGATTGCGCCGTTGCTGGAGCGTCATTTAAAAAAGATAAAAGAGCGTTCGTCACCGAATAAACAGTTAAGGTTTCTGGGAGATTCGGTATTGAAGGGGATAGTTGCGAATTATTTGTATAGCTATCTCCCCAATGTCAAAGTAGGCAATTTAAATGACTTATTTAAGGAATTAACCTCTAAAGAGAATCAAGCCAACTATAGCAATCAAATCACGACTGAAGAGTTGACAGCGCTAAATTTGGGGAATGAGAAAGTTTTAGGCAAATCATTTAAGGCATTATTAGCTGCCGTTTATCTGAATCGCAGTGCTGAAAATGATAAACGGGGATTGGCGGAAACCGAAAACTGGTTTGTTGAACGGTTTGTTGATCAGGAGCAGGTGTTAAGGAAAGCGATTCGTTTACTGATGGAGGATGGCAGATCACAAAAGTGGATTGTCCGGCATGTTATGGGGTATGAAAGTAAAGATTATCATGCGGGGAGAGATCGGTTTAATCAGGTGATGGAAGGTTAGGGTGGTAGCCGTAAAACTTATCGATATAACTCCCAGAGAGCAATTAGGTCAAGCAGATTCCCCCTACAGGTGGTTCATCGCCTCTACAGGGAACAGGGATTTGACCTGTAATTTGATTTCTATCTCCCCACATTGATGCAAAAATGCCCCGAATTCAAGGATTCGTCATTGTAAACGCCCCTCTGAAGGATAGTATTACTACTTGAGACTTCATCGTACACAACCATCATTATGAATATTCTGTTTGTTGCCGCCGAGGTAGCGCCCCTGGCAAAAGTCGGCGGTATGGGGGATGTTGTGGGTGCATTGCCTAAGTTCCTGAAGCGCTTGGGACATGATGTGCGGATTTTTATGCCGTATTACGGCTTTTTACCCGACAAGATGGAGATTCCCAAAGAACCTGTCTGGTGGGGATCTGCCATGTTTCAGTCATTCGCTGTCTATGAGACGGTATTACCCGAAACCGATGTCCCCCTCTATCTGTTTGGTCATCTCGCCTTCTCAGGACGCCATATTTACGCCGGAGCGGATGAAGACTGGCGATTTACCCTCTTTGCTAATGGCGCGGCTGAGTTTGCCTGGAACTACTGGAAACCGCAAATTATTCATTGCCATGATTGGCATACAGGCATGATTCCGGTGTGGATGAGCCAGTCACCCGATATTTCTACCGTCTTTACGATTCACAATTTGGCGTATCAAGGTCCCTGGCGCTGGCGCTTACAGCAGATAACCTGGTGTCCCTGGTATATGCAAGGTCATAATACAATGGCAGCAGCGGTACAATTTGCGGATCGAGTGACTGTCGTGTCGCCAACTTATGCCGAACAAATCTGCACGGCTGAATACGGTGAAACTCTAGAAGGGTTAATGTCTTTCATTAGTGGTAAAACCGTCGGCATTCTTAATGGCATTGACACGGATAGTTATGACCCAGAAACCGACAAATATATCGAGCAAAATTTCAGCGTCGATACGCTGGAATTACGTCGCAAAAACAAAGTGACCCTGCAAGAAGAGGTGGGCTTAGAAGTCAACTCCAATGCCTTTTTCATGGGCATGGTCACGCGCCTCGTGGAGCAAAAGGGGATTGACCTATTATTACAAGTCATTGATCGCTTCCTGGCTTACAGCGATGCCCAATTTATATTGCTGGCATCTGGGGAACGCTACTACGAAACCCAAATGTGGCAATTAGCATCTCGCTATCGGGGTCGTATGTCTGTCCAACTCCTTTATAGTGATCCTCTGTCCCGACGCATTTATGCGGGTTGTGATGCATTCCTAATGCCATCCCGCTTTGAACCTTGTGGCATTAGTCAAATGCTCTCTATGCGCTATGGTTGTGTCCCCATTGTCCGGCGCACAGGGGGTCTGGTGGATACGGTTTTTCACCATGAACCTGTTAGCCAAACTGGGACAGGTTACTGCTTTGACCGCTATGAACCCTTAGACTTTTATACCTGTATGGTGCGAGCGTGGGAAGGCTTCCGCTTTAAAGATCAATGGACAACACTACAGCAACGCGGTATGCGTCAGAATTTCAGTTGGGATAAATCAGCTAAACAGTATAGCCGCACCTACCGAGAGGTTTTAGGATTACCGCCAGAGGAGGAAACGGTTCAACCGCAAGAGACTGATTCAACCCTTACAGGTGTTGTCAGTTAAACTGACTTTCTCACCCCATCCCCGATTTAATTAAGGCGTCGGGAATCTCAGGGGAACAGGTGATTCGTGATACTTGTAGGGGCGGGTTTGGGGACTTTCTGTTGGCTATTGATGGTAACATTTGTGCAAAACCCGCCCTTACTCAGTTGGCAGATGAACTACGAGACTTCGCTGCGCCCCCTGTACCTGGAGTCCCTCAGCTTCCCTGCATTTCCACTGAACCACCAGCGTGATCAGTTCATGGTAAAATTCTAGTTAACTGATGCCCAATAAAAATCGGAATAGAAGCTTTTTGTCTGAATCGAATTTTTCACCTATCCATCCTACCAACGATATTGAGATTGACTTTGATCGCTTAGAGGAAGTGAGTCTAGGTGAAGTGGAGTTAAAAAGTGAACTGCTCGTCGCCTTATTGGAGGTCATTCGCCTTAACCTAGACGCGATTAAACAAGCTGAAGCTGTCAATGATTATCCAACGATCGCCAAATGCGCCCATCAGCTCAAAGGAGCGGCGGCTAATGTGGGTGTTTCATCTCTCCAAGCGATCGCCATGGAATTGGAGCGTCAGGCAAAAGCCGAGAACTTGTCCAGTGCTACCGATCTAATTATGGCACTAGAGAGTCAGAGGTTAGGGATACAATCTTATGTTTCTACTCAACTCCCCCAATAGAGCATTGCGGTTAATCGGCTATGGCGAAGATTTTAGTGGTTGATGACGATTTGACGGTTCAGCTTGTGCTGAAAAACCTACTCACGAGTCAAAGTCACGACGTTGCGATCGCCCCAAACGGAGAAGAAGCCCTACGCCAGGTTAAATTGTTCCATCCGGATTTGATTATATGTGATTGGATTATGCCACGTCTAGATGGACTAGAAGTCTGTCGGCAAGTGAAAGGCGATCCAGAATTGGCAACCACGTTTATTATTTTACTCACCATGCGCGATCAAATTACCGATCGCGTTCAAGGCTTAGATGCGGGTGCTGATGAGTTTATCTCCAAACCCATTGATATGGAAGAGTTATTAGCACGGGTTAGGGCGGGGTTGCGATCGCGCCAATTAACTCAACAGTTAAGTCAAGCCCTGCGACAGTTGCAACAAACTCAGGCACAATTAGTGCAAACCGAAAAAATGGCAAGCTTATGGCAGCTTGTCGCCGGATTAGCCCATGAACTCAACAACCCCGTCACCTTTATTTACAGTAATCTCAGTTACGCTGAACGCTACACCCAAGACTTAATTGAACTCCTCAATCTCTACCAAGGAATCACCCCTAACCCTCCCCCCGATGTGATTGACAAAATTGAAACCATCGATCTGAACTTTCTCATTGACGACTTGCCGAAAGTTTTATCATCAATGCGCCGAGGAACCCAACGCATCCAGAAGATGGTTCTTTCTCTACAAGAGTTTTCCCGGCAAAATCGTTCGGGTTTGCAATCGGTTGATATTAATCAAGAACTGGATAACACCTTATTGATGTTGCACTACCGCTTACAATCGAATCAACCGGAATTGAATATTGAGGTAGTCAAAGACTACGGCAACTTACCCTTAGTTCAATGTTATGCTTGTCAGTTAAATCAAGTGTTTCTGAATATTCTGAACAATGCCATTGACGCCATTAGAGATCAGCCAGGTACAATGCCCGCTCGGATTAGTCTCCGGACGGAACAATTCGACAATAAGCGTATTAGGATTCGCATTGCCAATAACGGGTCTCACATCCCCTCAGAGGTTAAAGCCCGTATCTTTGATCCCTTTTTCACCACCAAACCGATTGGTATGGGTACTGGCTTAGGACTAGCTATTAGTTACCAAATTATTGTCGGACAGCATAAAGGTTCACTTCAATGTTTTTCAGAACCCGGTAAGGATACAGAATTTCGGATTGAGCTACCTACCTCTATCACAGCCAAAACCGTGTCTAGTTAGGGCTTGCTGCACAAAGCCGAAACCTTTAGCTATCAAAACTTGGAGCCGTAGAGAAAATGCTCCCTCTGCTTCCTCTGCTTCCTCTGCTCTCTAACCCCACCACAAGACTTATTCAGCAGACCCTAGTTAGGCAACGGGGTAGCAGGCAACCTTTTGTCCGCCGGGCGACCCGCTGGCAACAATCAACAACTGTATTCCCTCAATTGGCAAGGAAACCCCCGTACTCAAAACCCTATGTCATTTTAGCCAAAGCTAGCTTACTATGGTTAAATTAACATTTAATCAGCCTGAAGGTGTCACACCAGATCAAAACGAAATCGGTAATTACGTTCGATAATGCTTGACATTTTAGCTATTATTGTGTATTGACATGGAGACTTCCCTTAAACCCTGTCGGGTTACAACAGAAGTATTCACGCTAATTTTTAGATAAATTAAGGCATTAATCAGCAAAACTCATGTACCTTTGAGTTAACAACTCAGCTTCGGGAGCATAGCAAAAGTGATGAGGAGATATAGGTTTAAGGGTTGTTTTCAGCCAATCGGCAAAACTATGCACCATTGGGGATATATTGTCATTGGTTCAGTGGTGGGCAGCACCTTACTCAGTGTGGCAACTAACATCGCCAGTCCTGAGAGTATTGCCCAAGCGCAAACCAACCCACAAGCCAATCAAAAAGGCTCATTAGGAGAATCACTCCTAAATAACATGCTGGGGGCTGATGCCCTGCGCCCCCAAAACTCTGCCCCAAATACAACTCAACCTGCCCAAACAGCACCGAAATCGACGCCTAGTCGGGGTAGGCAAATCGTTCAAGCTACAACCTTTCCAGATATTCAAGGCAATTGGGCGCAAGCCTTTATCGAAGGTCTAGCTTCACGGGGAATCATTCAGGGATTTCCGGATGGAACATTTCGACCGAACGCCCCCGTTACCCGCGCTCAGTTTGCGGCAATGATTCGTCAGGCGTTTAACCAACCCCTAGAACGTCCAGCCACTCAGTTTTCAGATATCCCAGCTAACTTCTGGGCATTGGAAGCCATTCAAGAAGCATATCGCATGGGATTTATGGAAGGATATCCCAATAATATTTTCCTTCCCGATCAAAATATCCCCCGTGTGCAAGTGCTAGTGGCATTAGTCAGTGGGTTGGATTTATCGGCTCCCGCTCAAACCACAGCCATATTGAATCAAACCTTTCAGGATGCTGCTCAAATTCCTGACTGGGCGCAGAATAACATCGCCGCCGCCACAGTGAATCAGATGGTGGTGAATTATCCGAATGTGGCGTTCTTGAATCCGAATCAGACTGCCACTCGTGCCGATGTAGCTGCCTTTATTTACCAATCCTTAGTCAGCCAAAATCAATTACCCCAAATTCCGCCCACCACTGTGGCAAGTCGTTACATTGTCGGGTACGAACCCATTGCCCAAGAACCACCACCACCGACACCGGAACAAGTTGCGGCTTTGCGACGGCAGTATCTCTTGCCAGCCCCGCCTGTGGAAGAACAATTGCGTCGGATTGTGCGCGGGGGTTCCAGTATTAATACTCCAACAGCGTTTGGCGCTCAAACGGGGAATATATTCTTCGGTGCTACCTATCAAGAGCAAGTGCGGTTTTTCGATGAAGACGATGGTGCTGTTGTGGTCGGTTTTGGCGTCGGTGATGCGAGGAGAATCGTTGCTCTAGAAACCGCTGTTTCAATTTATGACTTATTTGGCGATACCTTTGAAGATGGCGGAGTTAGTTTCAAACTTCACCGCTTAATTGGTGATGATCTCGCTGTAGCAGTTGGTGTAGAGAATGCCATTGTTTGGGGTAACACGGATGGCGACCAGAGTGTTTATGGCGTTGTCAGTAAAGTTTTCCGTTTGCGGGAAAATCCAAATGATCCCTTTGGTCGGCTGACTGCTTCCGTTGGTCTGGGTGGGGGACGTTTCCGTTCTGAAGAAGCTATTGAGGATAAAGACGGTACAACAAATGTCTTCGGTAGTGTTGGTCTACAAGTTGTAGAACCTGTTACTTTAATTGCCGATTGGACGGGTCAAGATTTGTATTTAGGCGCTTCAATTGTACCGATTCAGGGTGTTCCTCTGGTGATTACTCCGGCTGTGGCTGATGTGACGGGTAACGCTGGCGATGAGCCTCGGTTCATTTTGGGGATTGGTTATGGACTATCGTTCTAAAAAGAAAGTACAGATTGATTCACCTCCAATTCTTGGCGTAAGGGCATAGTAAGACTATCCGATTACCTTTCTACTCCCATCCCGCCAGAAGAATACCATTAAGTTTTCCTTCACAATTAGGGTTTGAGCTAGCGGGTGGGAGGTAATCTGAGACCGGGAAGGGAGTAACGATACAAACGTTAGTTAGATCAGGAGTAGAACAATGAGGCATTTTGCGTTTCAGTTTGGACTAGGTTTAGCTGTGGGAGTCGCAGGAATTTTATCGATGACGGCATCGAGCCAAGCCAAGCCTGTCCTATCAGATGTTACGGGCAATATTATTACCACCAGTGACATCGTGGGCGGTTTTGCTCCAGGTGAAGGTGGTGAACTCGTTATCGGATATAGAACATCTGAGATACAAGCGAATGTGGAAGACGCCGCTTGTCTAGTGAATGAACGACTTGCCCAGCAGAATTTGCCTGGTGTTGGTAATGACACGTCTCCCATTCCATCACCAGTTCAGGAAAACTTAGACCTTGTTTTGACTCGAACAGGCAACGTTAATGCAGGAGTCAACCAAATTCAAAATGCCCTAGTGAATGCCGGGGCGAATCCGACCCTGGCTCAGAATTTAGCGACTAGCTTAACCCGATTGACAGAAGGTTGCACCGTTGATCCTGAGCAGTTTGCGGCTGTGGTTGAAGCGTACAATGCTTTAATTAGTGCCAGTAATTTTGAGTTTTTACGGGAACCGCCGGAAGAACTGCGAGCGATTCGTTCTGTTCTGGCTATTTTGTTAAACGCGGCTTTAGCGACTAATTAAACCAGGAAGCCTATAATTTGTAGTGGACTGACACAGCTAAAGTTGTGGATTAGATTTTATCATTGAATCGGGCGCAAGTCTTTGCGCCCCTACAGTTTCCGGGCGTAATTCTAATTCATCAAATAAGGTGTGCTACGCCAGTAGGTTGGGTTCAGGAACTAAACCCAACTCTACTCATTTGGCATGCCTTCTTGGACTTAGTATTCTGAACCTCTAGGCATGTAGTCGTCCTCGTCTTCGTCCTCCAAGGGATCAATGGGTTTATAATCCACATAGTCGTTGGCAGGCGGTTCTACCTCTTGATCTGCCACAGATACCGTTGATGCTTGGGGAGGACGACGCTTTCTTCTGGGCGGATAGTCGGGGTCAGGTTCAGGATTGCGACTTGATGGACGTGAAGGGCGAGAACGACGACTAGGAGGAGTGGGTCTATCATCCCAGTCATTATCTACATCAGCCTCCCATCTGTCCGCAGGCGGTCTTGACGAACGAGTCACAGGGCGTGAACGGCGTTGACGGGTGCGTTCTTCTGGGGGGAAATCATCGTAGACGCTGCGACTTCTCGGACGACGATCCTCGGCTTCGTATCGGTCGCTGCGGCTATAGCGAGAATCGGCTGTTCCCCGCAGGCGACGCCCAATGTAGGGATCTTCCTCTTCTATCGGTTCGAGTTCATCGAGTTCAGCTACCTGACGATAAACGTTGCTCACCGGGCGTTCGTCATCGACAACTTTTGTATTGCGCTTGGCTTGTTCGGTGGTGATCCCCCGTAGACGCAGGGTTTCAACCGCGAAGAAAATCACAGAACCCGTTAACAGAAACTGACCAAACTGGAGAATCGGATCAAGTCGCCATCCCTGAAATACCAAAATAAAGCCGCACAAGAGTCCGACAGCGGCGAAGAATATATCATGATCTCGTGCTAACTCCGGACGTACCGATCGCAGGAAATAAAGCCCTGCTCCGGCAACTGCCAAGAAAATACCCAGAATACTGGCTGAGTTCAGCCCAAAATTTACCATTGCTGCTCTCCTAAGTCAGTCCTATGGTAGCGAGTTTTGCCGATAAATCTCTACCTTAACTGGCTATGTCAAAATTTGTTTACCCAATTGGGATGGTACGGCTTCCTGTCCTAGCTCATTTTACCCAAAAGTCTAGGTTCAGCTAGCTAGAGCGCGAAAACAGGGTAGCGACTGGCTGGGCTACCCTGTTCCTTGACGGGCGGTTAACAAATGACGCTCCCAAGCTTAAGAGCGTTGGATTTTATCCTTCTGGCTGATAAAGATCAAAGCAACGGTGGCGGGAACCACTACAATCACTCCACCCAGAACCAGACTCCATAAAAAATTGGCTAATGAGGGCGTCATAGAACTTTAATCCTTGTAACTATTGTTCATACTCATTTTACCCTAACGGGTTCAAGATGGTTTAGCGGCTACACAAAGCCTGGGTTGGGAGTCCTTTTCCATAACTTGAGAAGCGTAGTGACTTGATTTAGCGATATAAATGCCAAGTAAAACCACAGCAAACGCGAATCCGTTAAACAGACTTAAGTGTTCTGCAAACAGAACCCACGCCACCAAAGCCGCTAGTACCGGATCAAGGAGCAGGAACACACCCACTAAGCCAGAAGACAAGCGTTTGAGGCTATATGCCTGAAGTCCTTGACCAACAACTTGACAGACAACCGCTAAACCGATAACCGATAACCATCCTGAACCCGAAATCGGGAACAGTCTGTCTTCAGCTAGCAGGACAACGGGTAAGGTTACCACTGTTCCCACTAAGCAGCACCACATAATAATATTTGTGGCATCCCACTTAGCACGCAGTTTTTCAATCAGCATCAAGTTGGCGGCGGAAAACAGGGCGGATAACAACGCGGCAATATCTCCGGCAAAGTTATCGGTTGCGACTTGTAAATCATCAAGTCCTAGGGCAGTTGCTCCCACCATTGCCATCATCAACCCAATCAGAAACCGATTGTCAAAGTGTTGACCGAATATCAACCATACTCCCAGGGTCGTAAACAAGGGAGTCAGGTTATGTAAGATGGTGGAATTGGCAACACCTGTTTGGGTGAGAGACCATGCCCAAAGTGCCAAACATCCCCAAAACATAACGCCAGCCGCGATCAACATGATCCAATCGCGAAGCGTATACTCTGACTTAGGTATAGACGATTTTTCATCGTGTTGCGATCGCGCCTTTGACTGGTTCAATAGCCATAAGACGATAAAGGCAATCCAGAAGCGATTAAAGATGGTGGCAAATGGACCAAGTTCTCGTTCACTCAATCGGATAAATATAGCCGCAAGGGATAAAGCCACGATGGCGGTAAATATTGCAATGATCGCCATCATCGTTGGACTAGGATTGAGCTGAGATTTAGATAAGTGTAACGGTTGAGTTTTCTGTATCATTTCAAGTCCATAGAAAGTAATTTGATCGTTATAATTTCGATAAAAATAATTGATAAATTATCTAAATCACTCGTCTTGCTATAGCCTATTACTTAGCCTTTTTCATCGATTTTGTTGTGTTTTCAACATGCAGATATCTATATCCAATGAAATTTCCCTCAGTTGGGAAATAGCACCCTTTTCCGCTGCCTCTGTTTTCACAAATCATTTAAACTCACTGAAGTGGGTCTAATTGGCTTCGTGCCAGAAGGCGCAAAGAAAGACTATCTTTTCAGGAGGATAATCCTTTTTGAGTTTTTGGATCGTAGAAGCGTGGCTTTTCAGCTAACGCTACTAGGTATCTTAAGGTTTAAGAGTGACCTAAACTCCAATTATTTTGTATTTTGTTACTGAAATTAATATTTTGTTATATTACACTGTATTCCTTAAAATACTTGAGTTCAAGGCAAGACTAAAAGTCTGATTGTACAGTTACCAAGATCATCCTCTTCCAGCCAGAAAGTCGGCTCATTTCGCCAAGCCGCTTCTGACATAGAACAGGCGTATTGTTTTAATAAAAACCTGCGATCGCCGCTACAATTTAAACGAATGACAAATGACAATTCTAGCCATTAACGCTAGCCATTAACGTTAAGTATGGCATCACCTTGCTCAGGGAAAATGTACCCTTGCTTCCCCAGCTCCCCCAGCTTCCCCAGCTTCCCCAGCTCCCCCAGCTCCCCCAGCTTCCCCTCACCACAACACTTATTCAGCAGACCCTAATTATCCCCACCGACTGACTGAGCTGGATTATGGGATTGAATCATCACACCCTCTGGTGTATAAACCTCTACTCGCAATTGGGCATTATCGCTAATCACTTCCAACGCTTCTCCCAAGGTCAAAATGTGATTCACAAGACCTGCATGAGTATCTGAGTCGCCTTGGGCTTTAGCTATCATTGCCCCTTGTTGCACCATCTGGACGTAAGCAGGGGTTAACCGCACCTTGATCATCTGATTGTCAATGGTATAGGTACAGATTTTGGGTGTCCCTGAACAGGTTTGATTAAGATCCCGACGGGCTTGTTGCATCTTGACGGCTAACTGAAGCTGGTTTTGAGCCTGTTTAAGCGCACCTCGGTAGGGTTCAACCAAAGATTGTGCCTTAGCATAGTAATAGGTCTCTTGGGGTACCTGATTGACATAGGTTAAGGCATTGCGCCAGTGAACCAGAGCGACTGACCATTGCTTATCGCTTTGAGAATCCGTCGCCAGTTGAGCTAACCGCACGCCTTGATTATAGGCATTGGCAGAAATTTGTTCTTGAGTTTTGCGATCGCGGGCTTTGGCAAGTTTGGGTAAATACAGCGCCAATAACTCTTGGGCTTCTTCATAAGGAGTTGTCCCTTGGGGAATCTGTTTAAGACGCCGCATCGACGCTTGCCAAGTGGCATAAACTAATTGCCAGTCTGATAAGGATTGGGCAATACCTTGACGCACCTCAGCCATCCGCGCCGCTTCTTGAGCCGCGTTTAAATGTTCCTGAGCTTTTCGTTCCTTAAGGAGTCGCTGATTAATTTCCTCTAAATTCGTCTTATACGCCTTAATTTTGGCTTTGGCTAAAGGTTGAAGATTGCTATCGGTGGGTAGCTGTTCCAATTTCGCGATCGCGTCTCGCCAGAGGTTCTGAACTTCCCGCCACTTCGATTCCGGATGCGGCGGGTTTTGGCTCTCATACCCGGCTCTAGCTGCCGTTTTCAGTGCCTCCACCATATCCGCCACGGTTTCGGATTGAGACTGATAGACTTGGAGTTGTTGTTGTGCTTGGCGGCGGTAACCGGACCAAGGCGGAATCGCCGCTACTAATTGAATCGCTTCTTGTAACTGCTCCTGGGCTTCCAAAACCGCTTTTCCCGATTCTGGGTTTTGCAGGGTTTCTGCTGATGTCTGACTTAACTGTTCCGCTTCTGGCAAAACCGTGCATTTACCCATGACACAAGGACGAGTCAGGACATAAAGCGTACTAAAGAAAACCACCAGACTCAACCCAGCACCCGCTACTACCAAAGGTAACCAGGATGATTTTAACCTGAGCTTGACTGACGGCGGTTGTTCAGATTCTGACTCATCGGCTTCCTCTTCATCGTTTACCTCCGGAATCGGTTGATCCCACGGATGGGATGAGGCGGCTTGTGTTTCGTCCGAGTCTGAGTTTTGTGGAGTTTCCGTTTCAGACGGGGGGTTAGTCTCCTCTGTGGCGTTCGTTTCTACCGAATCCGCGTCAGAGGGGGTTGTGGTTTCGGGTTCACGCTCAGAGAAATCAAGGGAAAGCGATCGCGAAATGTAAGGTTTTTTTTCTCCAGCTCGCAGCAGGTTAACTCTTGCTTGTTGAGCCACCAATGGATATTGGCTGCGGATCGTTTGTTCTAAAAAGGCGAGAATCTCATCTTGATCCAGCGTCGCCTCGGCGGGATGCTGTACCCAAATCGCTAACCGTTTATCACTTCGCCGACACCGAACTTGAACAGGAATGCTCTCATGCAGGTATGACTGCAAGTCCTCCTGTAAGCAGTTGCCTAAATCCGTTAATTCCTCTGGGCGCGTCGCTGTTTTCATTTGCTCAAAGCTTGAGCGCTACTCTCAAAATTTACACCCCATTATGACGTATTAGTAATGGAGCTGGGGAAGAAGCGAGATCAGGGCACGATAGTATCGTGCCCCTACGAATCAATTATCCCTAAGCTTTGGTAGGGACACGGCATTGCCGTGTCCGATTATCACCATGGCTTTCCCATCTCCCCTATCTTCCCCATCTTCCCTATCTTCCCCATCTTCCCCATCTTCCAGACGTTCCACCGGAACGTCTCTACTTCTACAACTTAAGATGAAGCCTTCCCACCCCAACCGGGAGCCTTTTGAGCCGCTCTCAGGACAAATGCAGCTAACTTTTCAATTTGCTCCTGTGGCATCCAAGTGTCTGGGACTTGGCGACACCAAAAACTTGGGGCGCTGCCATCATAAGTCATGGGTTCTCTAAGAAAAGAGATAATCCCATCGACATTATCGCGAGGTGGGGTTGCTCCCGCTAATGTTTCTAGTCCCAGGGAAACTCTGGGATCTTGTAGGGTTGTTCCGCCAACATGACAATTGATGCAATGGGCTTTAAACAGTTCTTTCCCCTCAGCCAAATCTTCTGGGGTGAATTGCTGGGTTTGTCCCTGTCCATCTAAATCTAACGCAATGGGTTCAGTCACCTTTAAGAAGCGTTTAACGTAGTCATCTATCGCATAAGCCGGAGAGCTGGCGATAAAGACGATAGAGATAGCCATCAACGTAGCGAAAAGACCGCGAACTGAAAAAAATTTATATCGGTAGGAATGGCTAAGGCGAAATATTTTAATCCAATTAGTCAGCATTAGTTTTTAAGTTTTTTGTCTTTTGTTTTTGGTTTATGAAGGGTTGAATAATAGCCAATTAAACGTTGAATGCTTTTAACTCCAACCTTTTAATCGTCTCCTTTCAACCCTTCAATGAATCATTCAGAAAAAGCCGGATTTAATTGTAAACCTTACCGCCTCCCCACATGATACCTTGGACTTTCGGCTGGACTAGAATATAACCCGCGATCGCTTTGAGATCATCTTCCGTCAGATTTCTCATCTCAGGAAAGATATCGGCGCTGCGAGTACTGGGGTGGAATTCATAAATCTCCGTAAATCCATCGTAGGTTGTCGGGTTTTCCATGTAGTCTACGAGAGCGGCAATGTTGTCCCGAGGCGGGAATGCCAGTTTCAGATCTTCCAGACGTAAGGTTACGTTAGGGTTTGTCTTGGTTCTGCCGCCGATATGACATTGACTACAGCTATCGTTAAACAGACGTTTGCCTTTGGCGACTTCTTCTAGGCTGAGAACAGTGGTATCACCCTGTTCATTCACGGGAACGGTGCGAATGTCCTCACTGAGTTCAAGAGCGGTTGCGCTACTCACCGCTATTTGAAATACAAAGAATACCATTGCCACAGCCAGCAAGATCAATCGTTTCATTCGGGGTTCTCCTTGGAAAATTTGGCTCATTCGTTTTAAATGCATGAAAATTGCTCAACCTGTAGCTTATCCTCTACCTGAAGGGCATCGCCGTCAACCACTCCTGGGGATCAAACCGACAGTCTGCACGTTTAAAGATGTCACACTACGGATTTTCAGTGAACTCTTCACAGAAAACAGGGAATGCACAAGCCGCCCATCGTTTCTTACGTCACCCGCCTTGTCTCTGGCAATCCCTAACCTCAAGCGATAGCTAGGTTAGGGTTGTTGAATTTCAGTCTTTCAATGATTCCCAACGGTTTACCTGGATCGGGTATCTTTTTTGTGGTAACCGTGTATTCAGCAGTAATGTCCAGCTTTGATCGGTCTGAAAACCCCATAATAATTGACTGACGAAATTGAGATTGAGTCATTTCACTATGAATATGATGCCATCCTGGGGACGCCTTTCTCTCAAGAAGTTTTTTACGTCAAAGATTTATAAGTAAAAACTCACAAAACCCTCCCCCTCAAAACTCCGTTGTATGATCAGCGCCTTTCGCCATCAACGTCATCGGTTCTGAATGGGAAACCACAGTAGGTGAGGTGGGAAAGGGTTGATGGAGACGGATAAGCTGTGCTAGCGTCTTTTTCAACTGAGTGCGAGGGACGATCGCATCGACAAAGCCGTACTGGAGTAGATATTCAGAGGTTTGAAAGTCGTCGGGGAGTTTTTCGCGCAAGGTTTGCTCAATCACTCGGCGTCCCGCAAAGCCAATGGTAGCTTTGGGTTCAGCCAGGATAATGTCCCCTAACATGGCAAAACTCGCCGTAACGCCTCCGGTGGTGGGATGGGTTAATACAGGGATATAGAGTAGGTTAGCTTGACGATGCTGTTCCAGCGCCCCAGAGATTTTTGCCATCTGCATCAGGCTTAACATGCCTTCTTGCATTCTCGCCCCGCCAGAGGCGCAGATAATCACCACAGGTAAGCGTTGGCGGGTGGCTTGTTCGATCAGGCGGGTCAGTTTTTCGCCCACTACCGAACCCATACTCCCGCCCATGAATCTGAAATCCATGACGCCAAGGGCGATGGGTAATCCATGAATCTGTCCGATCCCGGTTTGCACGGCGTCAGTCAGTTGAGTCTTGGCTTGGTAGTCTTGTAGGCGATCTGTATAGGATTTGCGATCGCGGAATTTTAGCGGATCAGTGGGGCGAATTTGCTCATCCAGGGGTATCCAGGTATTCCCATCGATAAGCTGGCGAATCCGTTCATCGCTATAAACCCGGATATGATGACCACATTCCGAGCAAACCATTTGATTGGCTCTCAGGTCTTTAGTATAGGTGAGAACCGCACACGCCTCACATTTTGTCCACAATCCATCAGCAATCTCCCGTTCCCGTCGTTGTTGGGGAATCGGTTCTGATTTTCGTCGATTGGCAAACCAGTCAAATAAAGACATGAAATGTTTTAATTCCTTAATAATTATCCGATATTTCTGCTTATTCCTCGTCTGGAGAACTGAGCAATAACAAAGCTGTCCATTGATCGTAGGAGCGAACTTGCAACGCAGCCGGACTTCCCGCCCCAAAATAGGACGGGATACCCTGATCAATAATCCGACTAGGGATGTCGTGAGCTGCCAGAACCTGCTGCATCAGCTCGGCTTCCCAGCGGGTATGAGTTGTTTTCAGCGTGATCCAGGTGGTCAAAATTAAGCAGGATGATCACAAGACAAGAGTTATTTTACTCGTTTGCGATCGTTATTTGTCCTTTGTCTTATGTCATTCGTCATTCGTCTTATGTCATACTCGCTTCCCGAAACGATCAAAGTCCCCCTTTTGAAGGGGGATTTAGGGGGATCTAAACTGTGAAGCACTGCTAACATCCATAACGAAAATCAATCGGGGAGAGGGGTTGAGCTTAAGTTGACACGGGTGGGCAATGCCGTGTCCCTACCATAAATGGCATTTGTGCGTAAGTCCTGTTGAAAGAACTTGTCGGGTGTTGAGTTAATTTTCACCAACCCCCCCAAAGTATCGTAAAATCACAAAATCTCAAGTATCTTCTCGTTTCTTAGCGTTTTATTGCTTGTTGATTTAACCCTTGCCAGCGGGGAGTAAAATTCAACTGAATAGGTCTCAGGTGTATCTCATGAAATCTGCTCCATGGTACTTGAGCTTGCTGTCTGTTACTCCAGCTATTCTTCTGCCCATAGTGGGGAGTCTTGTTGGTTCAGAAACACTCGCACAATCAATTACCCCAGCATCCGATGGAACGGGTACAACTGTTGACCAACAGGGAGATACACATAACATTAATGGCGGCAGTTTGTCAAGTGACGAAACCAATCTATTCCACAGTTTCCAGGAGTTTGGCTTAGATGCAGGTGAAATCGCCAACTTTTTGGCAAATCCACACCTCAACAATATTTTCGGACGAGTGATGGGCGGAAATCCCTCGTTGATTAATGGTTTGATTCAGGTGACAGGGGGAAATGCCAATTTATATTTAATGAATCCGGCGGGAATCGTGTTTGGGCAAAATGCTCAATTAAATGTTCCGGCGGATTTTATGGCGACAACAGCTACAGGGATTGGGTTTGGCGAGAATGGTTGGTTCAATGCCTTTGGCACAAATGAGTATCAGCAATTCGTCGGAAATCCTGGACAGTTTATCTTTGATGTATCTCAGCCTGGAAGTATTATTAATGCCGGAAATTTAGCTATCTCCCAGGGTCAGAATTTAACTTTACTCGGTGGTACGGTTATTAATACGGGAGAACTAACAGCACCGGGAGGAAGAATTACCATTGCAGCCGTTCCCGGTTCTCATCGGGTCAAGATTTCTCAAGCCGGACAATTGCTGTCTTTGGAGGTTGAACCATTGGTGAATAGTTCGGGACAAGTTATTCCCTTTACACCCTTAGATTTAGCTGAATTGTTGACGGGAACAGAGGAAAACCTGGAGACAGGTGTTGAGGTGGATTCAGCCGAAACGGTGAAATTAACCGATTCTGACTTAATTCTTCCCAATGAAACAGACATTACCATTATCTCTGGCACTATTGATGTCTCTAATATTGAAAATGCATCGGCAAACGTCTATTCGCCCTCACCAGCCATTGGCGGCGAGATAAATATTATTGGCAAAACCGTAGGGTTAATTTCTGCCAATATTGACGCATCGGGGACAAATAATGGCGGAACTGTTCGCATTGGTGGCGATTATCAAGGTGAAGGAATAATTCCGAATGCTGATATCACATTAGTTGATGAAAATTCTACGATTCAGGCTGATGCTTTAACCGCAGGTGATGGCGGAACTGTGATTGTCTGGGCGGATGGGCAAACTGCATTTTCTGGCAACATTAGCGCCCGTGGCGGTTTAAACACTGGGGATGGCGGCTTAGTGGAAGTCTCCGGGAAAAAAGAGCTTAAGTTTGGGGGTACAGCAGATACCACTGCTGACAACGGTAACGTTGGTACTTTACTGCTTGACCCCACAGACATTTTAATCCGTGACGATGTGGGAGATGGTGATGACCTAGATACCTCACCTTTTACTTTTTCTGGCAATCCCTTTGGCAGTCCCGGTCAAATACTTTCCAATGACATCACACCAACAATCATTTTTGAGTCAGAGTTAGTTGCCTTAGCGGCTTTCAATGATGTTCTATTAGAAGCAACTAACACCATTACTATTGAAGGCTTAGGTGATGACTTTCTGGGACTTGATCCTATCAATTTTCCCGGTTTTAGTCTTCGGGGTTCAATTACTTTCAACTCAGGCGGATCTTTTTCGATGAATCCAGGGGACACTATCTTCACCCAAGGGAGGATAGAAATTTCAGCAGAGAGCATCAATGCTGGAACATTGGTATCAGGTAGTGGCATTAGCCTCACCGCCGATGGCAATATTACCACGGCTGACCTAGGTAGTTTAGAAAATATTGAAGTCAATGCTGGTGGTGAAATTAGCACAAATCGACTTTTAACGACCAGTAATGTCACTATAGGAGGGGTAGAGTTTAGCTCTCCAAGTCCGAATAGTGGTGCAATTCAACTTGAAGCGAACGGGACAATTACTACGGGAGGAATTAATGCGAGTTCATCAAAGGGTAATGGTGCTAATATTACCCTGATTAGTCAAACAGGAGAAATATTAATCGATTCAACAAGAGGAACTGTAGAAGACACGTCTGGAGCCGTATTTTCCTATTCTGAAAGTTCTGGCAGAGGTGGAAATATCACTCTGCGTGCTTTTGGTAATATTGCAACGGGTCCAATTGTTTCCAGTTCTGATCAAAGCAATGGGGGTCAAATTGAAATCATTAGCCAAAACGGTGCCATCGATACCTCAGCAGGTGAACTTAGAATCGACGATGAGATAGTTCGCGACACAGGATGGATTATTTCGGGTTCTGGAGAAGAGGGAACGGGTGGGGACATTACAGTTACAGCTAGGGATAATATTATTACTGGTCCAGTCGTTTCTGCCTCTCGACTAGGAAATGGAGGATCTATCAACCTCACCAGTACAGTTGGTACTATCAACACGCTGCAAGGACTGACTTCTATTGAAGCATTTGAGACGGCTCTGTCTCTGATCAATGTTTCTCCTGAAGAATTGTCACCACAAACACCTAAAAGTCTTTTTCCTCTGAGTGCAATAATAGCTGGATCGCTTGTCTCTGGATCTGAAGGGGCTGGAAATGGAGGAAATATAACCGTCACAGCCTATGGTTCTCTCTCCAATGGGGGAGTGCTTTCTGGTTCTAGGGAGGGGAATGGAGGTGATGTTCGCTTAACCAGTACGGTTGGTGATGTCGAAACTTTTGTCATCAATACTCAAAGCCTGGGTACAGGTAGAGGGGGAAATGTAGAAGTCAATTCTGCTGGCTTTGTCCAAGTTACAGGTTCTGTATTCGCTGCTTTACAGGAAATTCCTCCCGGTAGGATTGATCCAAACGACATACCACCAAACTTAAATCAAGAAGCTAGCATCTCCACGGCTGGCGGAGTAGAAGACGGTAATATTACTATTCGTCATGGTGGTGGCTTGCGTAACACTCCCTTTGAAGTGGGTAATGCGACAACAAACGGTACAACTTCTGCTATCAGCAGTGGTGACTTTACTATCTCCCCGTTCCAATCCTTTCCAGGTAATTATACTCTTGGCAACATTCGGATTATCACCGACAATCCTACTATCATCGGTCTAGACAATCTCTCTATCATCGGTCTATGTCCTCCATACTGTTATCAGATCAGAGAATCGGTAAATATCTTAGATGATAGTGTGATCAATAATTCCCCGGTTTTCAATTCGGTTTTAGCAATCGAAGGGTCATTCACCAATCAATATGAAAACTATTGGAAACTCAGCAATACGCCAATTATTACTCTGGCACAAACCCAAGCTATTCTACAAAGTATTGAACAGGCGACTGGGGTGAAACCAGCTCTGATTTATGCGGTGTTTGTGCCAGGAAATGGTGTTGGAGATGATGGTGGGAGAGTGGAAGTTGAGACGAGAAAACGCAGAGGTCAAGAGAGGGAAGCGCAGAGGTTCGCAGAGGGGGTTGGTGGTTGGGAGTCTATGGTTTTGGCTGAGGAGGTGTGGGAAGATGGGGCGCAGTTGGAGTTGATTTTGGTTACGGCTGAAGGGGAACCGATTCGATTTGTTGTTCCGGGGGCGACGCGGGAAAGGGTGATGGAAATGGTAAAAGGTTTCCGTCGTGCGGTTACGGATATTCGTATTCCTCGTCCGTATCTTCCTAGCGCCCAACAATTATATCAGTGGTTAATTGCTCCGTTGGAGGAGGAGTTACGAAAGAGGGAGATTAATAATTTGGCTTTTATTATGGATCAGGGTTTGCGCTCATTACCTGTGGCGGCGCTTCATGATGGGAATGGTTTTATTGTTGAACGCTATAGTATTGGGTTTATGCCGAGTTTGTCGCTAACGGATACTCGTTATGTGGATGTGAGGGATTTACAAGTTTTGGCAATGGGAGCGTCTGAATTTACAGAGCAAAATCCCTTACCTGCTGTGCCAGTAGAATTATCCGCGATCGCAGATAAACTATGGCAAGGTGAATCCTTCCTTAATTCTACGTTTACTCCCGCTAATCTAAAAGCAGCACGGGCGGATCAACCCTTTGGTATTGTCCACTTGGCAACTCATGGTGAATTTAAACCAGGTAAACCAGAAAATTCCTACATCCAGTTTTGGAATACGAGACTATCCCTGGATCAAATTCGCCAACTTGGACTACATAATCCACCCGTAGAACTAATGGTATTAAGTGCTTGTCGAACCGCATTAGGAAATCAAGAAGCTGAGTTAGGATTTACCGGATTAGCGGTACAAGCTGGAGTCAAATCAGCTTTAGGAAGCCTCTGGTATGTCAGTGATGAAGGGACATTGGGATTAATGACCACGTTTTATCAAAACTTAAAGCAAGTCCCAATTAAAGCCGAAGCGCTGCGACAAACCCAATTAGCGATGATTCAGGGTCAGGTGAGGATTGAAAATGGGCAATTGATTACTCCCAATAGCACGATTGATTTACCTGAAGAATTAGCGGGAATTGAGGATAAGGCGTTTACTCACCCTTATTTTTGGAGTGCATTTACATTAGTGGGAAGTCCTTGGTAAGGGTGTAGAGACGCGCCATGGTCAAGTATTCCTAGAAACCGGGTTTCTCGTGAGGATGACAACAATATTAACCTTTCACCCAAAGAAACCCGGTTTCTTGACTGATGTCCTACGATATATCCAGGGTTCCGGTGAACCCAAAATCCAGATTTTCACTGCCATTTGTTTTAAATTTGTAGGGGCGGGTTTAGGGACTTGCCTTTGATTATTGATGATAACATTTGTGCAAAACCCGCCCTGACTGAGTATTGACTAAGCTGTCATGCATTTAAATTGGGTATTAGTAGCGAGCAAGATGCTCGCACTAGCACTACAAGGCTTTCGCCGTTATTGATATTAAGGTTTAAATGCCGAACAGCTTACTACTCAACCGGATGCTGACGAAATTGCCAGAAGCGCCACAAAAGAGCGATCGCCAAAATCATAGCAGGTGTGAGTACAGCAATCAGGGCATTCCCAGACGTTGCCGGAATAGGGGGTAAACTAGGACTGGCGTACTTAATCAGCAGGGAAATGCCAAGGGAGAGAATTAAGACTTTGACAATGAAATTGAATTGAATACCCATAAGTTTTTATGCCATCTGGTATGCGGTTGTGATATTATTCCCTTTTTTAGCACCAATGAATCACCTCGACCGATTGGACAATCAAAACCTCCAACGTTTACAGCTATTTGCCTACCTGCTGCCCGTGATCGGGTTTTTTCCGGCACTGTGGACACTCTACCGTCGTCAAGGAACACGAGAACAGCAAGCCGTGAGTCGTTTGTCCGTAACCTTGGCTTTCGCTTGGCTAGTAGGCTACATTTTATTATTGTCAGGGGCGCAGCTCACCGAGTTTTGGAGCTTCCGCCTGTTATTTATGAATACCATGCTCACCTCTGGGTATTTTTTAGCCAGTGTTTGGCTCATGGTGCGCTTGGGGCAAGGGAAGTTACCCCGTCTCCCTGGGATTAGCCAGGTTGCGGAAGGAAAAGTGCGAAAGCATCTATCTGAGTAAACGATTTCAGCGTTTGGGTTGTCCAGTTATAGGAAAATGGTGATGGGCTTTTTGCCTGAAGTTGATCAACTGTTCTCATCTTTTGCCGTATTTGCCTGGTTTTGCCCCAAACGGTGAGAAAACCTGATATGAGTGTTTGTGTCAAACGCTCTAAATCAGACTCAGGGTAAGCAATGAGGGCATCGGCGTGTATCATCTGCCCAAACCCATCCTGATCGCTTATGTGTGTGTGAGGAAACCAAGTGCCAGCTCGAAAAACCTACGAACAACCCCGCCCAAGACAAAAAAAGAGGAGTCAACCGCCGAAAAAGAAATCGGCTAAAGCTAAACGAGGACATTGGCTTTGGCTGTGGTTAGGCTTTACTGGCGTCGCCATGTTATCCGCGACAGCCGGGGCAATGCTTGCTGTTTCGCTATCGAGTATGCCTTTACTGCAAAGCCAACTGAGTGATGATGAGGCAGCCGTCTTTAGCGAAAAAGGCAGTATTACTCGCAATAGTATGCGACTGCCCGAATTAACACGACCTGTCAATATATTAATTTTGGGGACAAAAGTTCTCACCTCTGACTTGGATGAACCCACAGAGGAGGACTTAGGTTACCATGCACTGGTAAATTCCTTTGATGGGCATTCCGACACCATGCTGTTGGTTCGGTTTGACCCCACCAACCAAAAATTAAATGTCCTTTCCATTCCCCGTGATACCAAAACCTACGTTGAAGGGTATGGTTTGATCAAAATCAACGCCGCGAATTACCATGGGGGACCCGCATTAACAGCAAAGGCAGCCAGTGAACTCCTCGATGGTGTAGGGATTGACCGTTATGTGCGAGTGAATGTTCAAGGTGTAGAAAAGCTCGTGGATGCCTTGGGTGGTGTCACCGTGTATGTTCCCCAGGACATGAAATATCAAGATGATTCTCAACATCTTTATATCAACCTCAAGCAAGGCAAACAGCATTTGAATGGCGAGCAGGCAATGCAATTTTTGCGCTTTCGCTATGACAAATATGGGGATGTCGGTCGAGTACAGCGTCAGCAAATACTGATGCGGGCATTAATAGAACAAGCACTCAATCCTACAACGTTAGCCCGACTGCCTAAAATTTTATCGGTGATTCAGTCTCACATTGACACCAACTTAAGCGTTGAAGAATTGGTGGCTTTGATTGGATTCGCTGTTGATAGTAAACGGTCTGATGTACAAATGTTAATGGTTCCGGGGCGGTTTAACGGTACCGGAGAAACTGAAGTCAGTTACTGGTTACCAAACCACCGCCAGATTCGACAAATGGTGGCTCAACATTTCGATCAAGGTTATAGCGAACTCTCCGATATTGATCCAGCTTATTTGCGGGTGGCGATTCAAGATAGTACCGATAATCCAGAAGCGGTTCAATCCCTAATCAGTACCCTAACAGAAGCAGGTTATCGAAATAATTATGTCGGCGAACCCTGGGCAGAACCCTTGCGCGTCACCCGCATCATCGCCCAACAAGGAGACGAAGCCAGCGCTGCGGCTATCCGCGCTGATTTGGGATTTGGTGAGGTTCGGGTTGAAAGTACGGGTTCTCTAGCCTCCGATGTGACCATTCAGTTGGGTCAAGATTGGCTGGAACACCAGGATTTCTCTTCGGATGAGGGATTTTTTAATTTCTAGGTCATTTGTCATTTGTCATTTGTCATTTGTCATTTGTCATTTGGTTGGGGCGGGTTTTGCTGCCAAGCTAGGGATAACAATCAATATTAGTCCCTAAACCCGCCCCTACAGACAGATGCTTCTGTCATCACGCCTGGAACATGACTCCTCTATCTCTCTCATCTCCCCCATCTCCCTCATCTCCCTCACCTTCCCCATCTCCCTCATCTCCCCCAGCTCCCAGACGTAGCATGCTACGTCTCTACACCGCTCCCCCATCTCCCCCTCACCACTAAGCGATCCCCCTTTTCTCGTAAATGTCATGAAACTATGACATTGCGATCCCCGGTAAGCTTGAAAATTCGTCAATTCTTGAAAATTGGCGTCTTGATCTCCTTGACCACACCTAAGGCTTTTCTGGTACATAGATAAATAACAGCGATCCCAAAGAAATACTCAAAGCAGTATTTCTGTGATCCTTACTGGAGAAATCTAAGTGTTATCGGGAGTAATCCCAACGTCAGCCTAAAGAGTAAGTCGTGCGTGAGTTTGTACCTGCCCAAACGAAAGACGAAAGCAATACGTCACCGAGACTGACTTACTCCAAGGCGGTAGGAATCATCAACCTTTATCAAATATCAAATGCGATGTTGTTAAATTATGATCCCCATTTTTTGATTCACCAGGAGAGATACAACCTACCGACCTAACAATTGGAGAGCATATTCATGGCAAAAGAACGCCCACCTTTAGAAGAGATGACCTTACGGCAACTGCGTAGAGTTGCGAGTGAATACGGCATCTCACGGTATAGCCGGATGCGTAAAGCACAGTTACTGGCAGAAATTCAAAAAGTCCAACATACCAAAATCTCACTCAGTCCAACTAGCACAGTGGAGGCACAACCAGAAGTGGAAGCATCTAAATTTGAACTCGGTCAAGACGATCGCACTGGCGGTGATCTAGCATCTGTAGACGAAGGATTACCTGATTTACCCGCTGGCTATGGAGAAAGTCGGATCGTCCTCATGCCCCGCGATCCTCAATGGGCGTATACCTACTGGGATATTCCGAATGAACACAAGGAAGATCTGCGGCGTCAGGGCGGACAGCAATTAGCGCTGCGGATTTATGATGTCACCGATATTAACCTGGAATACCAAAGCGCCCATAGCATTCAGGAATATCCCTGTGACGAATTAGCACGGGAATGGTACTTACCGCTACCCGTTAGCGATCGCGACTACGTAGTGGATATCGGTTATCGTTGTGCCGATGGTCGTTGGTTAATCCTAGCCCGTTCTACACCCGTCCATGTTCCCCCGGTTTATCCCAGTGACTGGATTGAAGATCAATTCATCACCGTTAACTGGGAGGAAGAACTCCAAGGCAAGACGGTATACGAATTGGTTCCTCCCAGCAAGCGCCAACCGATTACCGCAGATACCGCCCATACCGACAACCCCATCTACGACGAAATCTTTGGCATGGCAAAATCTGCCGAAGCTCAGCGCGTCGCGGGTTCTATGTACGGTTCAATGCAGCATGTTCCTGGATCGATGGCTCCGTCTCAATCCGTCAGTTCCTACATCTTCCCCTCTGGGGTAGGGATGTGGGCTGTACCCACCATGTCTGGCTTAACCATGTCCGGTGTTGGCATGTCCGGAGTCGGGATGGGGATGTCTGCTTCTATGCCACCCATTCGTCCTCGTCAGTTCTGGTTGGTTGCCGATGCTGAATTGATTGTCTACGGTGCAACCGAACCCGATGCCACCGTAACCATTGGCGGGCGTCCAATTAAACTAAACCCAGACGGAACCTTCCGCTTCCAGATGTCCTTCCAAGATGGTTTGATCGACTATCCCATCATGGCAGTCGCAGCAGATGGCGAACAAACTCGCTCAATTCAGATGAAATTTACCCGCGAGACGCCCTCACGCAATACCAACACCAAAGAAGAAATGGTTCCCGAATGGCTGTAACGATTACAGGGTGAAGCACAAAGGATAACGAATAACTATCGTCAATCTTGCCACTTCACACTTCATCCCGAATCTTTCATACTTCTAGAAGTGTCCCCTGACCACTGTCGGGGGATTTTTTTACGAAATTCTCTGGAAAAAACAAGATGAAACCCGAAGAAATTACTGTCAAGCTGACAGAACTTTTTAATTCCCAGGCGGTTCAACAGGTAGAATCAGGGACATGGCAGGTGGAAACACCTCAACTGAGAGTGTTAATCCTGCTATCCTCAGACCAGTCTTGGCTAAGAATTTTGGTTCCCATAGCATCAGCTCAAGACGCCCAACCCTTTCTGGAACAACTCCTAGAAGCCAATTTTGATGAAACTCAGGACACTCGCTATGCCCTGAATCAAAATGTGCTTTGGGGCGTCTTTCAACATAAGCGGGAGACGCTTGACCCTGATGATTTTGGTTATGCACTTATACGATTGGTTGCTTTGTGTCAACAGGGTTTAGACTCTAGCTTTGACCAGTTTGTAGACCGTCAAATTCGTCAAATCATTCGAGCGGCAAAGCAGCAAGGGCAATCCTTTGAGACAACCTTGCAAACTCTGGATCGCTTTTATCGGGAAGGTTTGATGGGTGAGATGGAATCCAGAGAACAAACCGAAGAAGTCTTGGCACAATGGCAACGGCGCTTAGAACGGCTTTGGTCAGAGGTAGAACCCTGAAGGAGTGACAAGAAAGCTAAAAGGAAGACTGGGTGTAGGGTATCGGGTGTAAGGTGTCGGGTATGGGAGAAATTCCTTGCTCCTGAAGGGATGACAATACCGCCGTCAAGACGTACCAGGGCGCGTCTGAACTTTGGTCATTGGTAAAAAAACTGTGCGTACAAATGACATAGAGGCGCAAGCGGTTTCTGCTTGGGCTAAACCCTCCTCGAAGAGTAGAGTAGAACATCAGACGCGATATTTAGGCGCTGGACTCTATAGTATGAGCTTAGGAGCAGTTATTCCAGAACAATTAGTCGCTAGGGGCGCTCAACGATGAAAGAGTCGGGGAGTAAGCTTTTCATGCAGATGTTTTTAAAGGGGCAGATTCTGGGACAACTGACACCTGTTTGGGTGGGGATTATGGGTTTACATGCACCAACGGCGCTGGGTACAACTCCGATGTCTGTGTCTCAGATGAGCCAGACACCCGTCAACCCACCCAATCTGATGGAACTCTCTCAGCAGCAATCTCAGGAGGCAGAAGGTTTTCAGAAGGCAGAGGGCAGAGGGCAGAAGGCAGAAGATGACTCTAGGACAGAGGGTAAATGGCTCCCAGGAAAAGAGTCAAGTGGCATAGTAGACGGCAATGATCTCTCTTTAGAGAAACATGAACTAACCCAAGACCTCCCATTCAATACGGTGGAAGTAAAACCCATCCCTATACACTCATCACTCAACCCTATTTTTACCCCAGATTACACTGACCTGGATGATCTCCAGATCGCACAAACCCCGCCCACGATTCCCAACCCCGAAACCATCCAACCCAATCCGGACGATCGTTTTCCTCAACCCACGCCTAGTCCTGAACCCTTACGTCCTGATCAGTCCCCACCATTGACCCAACCTGAACCCACTCCCTCTCGTCCCACGAATTCTAACCTGGAGATGATTCAAATCGAGAAAATCAATGTCACAGGTAGCACTATCTTTGAACCCGAGGACTTCAATCCCATTGTCCAACCCTTGGAAGGCGAAGCGGTTACCCTACAACAATTGCAACAGGCTGCCGATGCCATCACTCAACTCTATTTAAATCGTGGCTACATCACCTCAAGAGCCATTCTAGTAGACCAGGTTATTACTGATGGTGTCGTAGAGATTTTTGTCCTGGAAGGGAGTCTGGAAGAGATTAAAATTGAGGGGATTCGCCGCCTTAAACCCAGTTATATCCAGAATCGGATTCAGCTAGGCGTCAGCACACCCCTAAATACCGCTCGCTTGGAAGATAAATTGCGGCTACTGCGGGCGAATCCCTTGTTTGAGTCTGTAGACGCGAGTCTTCGTGCTGGTAGTCAACCGGGAAAAAGCAATTTAATTATTCGTGTGGTTGAAGCCAATCCCTTTGAAGGTAGCTTCACCGTCGATAACTATTCACCGCCCAGCGTGGGTTCAGAACGATTGGGCGTAAATGGACGCTATCGTAATCTAACCGGGTATGGGGATGAACTGACGGCTAGTTCCTCCTATTCCACCACGGGCGGCTCAAAGGTGATTAACATGGGCTATCGCCTTCCCCTGAATCCGAAAAATGGCACGCTGCAAGTGCAAGCCAGCGTTGATCGCAATCAAGTCACAGCCGAACCCTTTGCTCAATTCGGTATTGAGGGGGAATCAAAACAGTATGAGATTAGTTTTACTCAACCCTTAATTCGCACCGCCCGTGAACGATTCGCCCTATCCCTGGGTTTTAGCCATAGGGAAAGTCAGACATTTTTTTTGAATATGCCTAACCCTTTAAGTCCTGGCGCCAATGCAGACGGGATAACCCGCACCAGTGTGATTCAATTTGGACAAGACTACCTACGTCGTGATTCCAGAGGAGCCTGGTCAGTGCGATCGCTCTTTAGTCTGGGTACAGGCTGGTTGGATGCTACCGTTAATCCCGATCCCACTCCAGATGGACGTTTTTTGAGCTGGCTGGGTCAGATCCAACGAGTTCAAATTTTCAGTGATGGTCATTTTTTAATTATGGGGGCTGACATTCAACTAACCCCCAACACTCTTTTACCGTCGCAACAATTTGTCATTGGTGGCGCTCAATCCGTGCGCGGCTATCGACAGAACATTCGCCTCGGTGATAATGGGGTGCGATTATTCCTAGAAGACCGGATCACCTTAGAGGAAAATGCATCAGGTGCGTCAACGTTCCAAATTGCGCCATTTTTCAATGCGGGTTGGGTGTGGAATAATCCTGATAATCAGAATATTCTGCCTCAAGAACAGTTTTTAGCCAGTCTGGGTATGGGAATACTTTGGCAACCGCTACCTGGATTAGATTTGCGCCTTGACTATGGTTTACCTTTAGTAGAACTGGAGGATCAGGGTAAAAATGCTCAAGATGAGGGATTTCACTTTTCGGTTCGCTATCAGTTTTAAGTAAAAGTTTAAGTACTGGACTTTGGTTTTGAGCGAACAGGAGAAGTTTCATATCATGTCCGGTTGAATACTCATACTTAGGTGAAGACAAGGCAGAGGGCAGAAAGGAAGGAGCAAGGGTGCAAGGAACAACGGAATAATGAACTCCAGTTCTCCGCCTGGTAGGTTAATTCAAGCTAAGCTGTTCGGCATGTAAACCTTAATATCAATAATGGCGAAATCCTTGCCGTAGTGCGAGCATCTTGCTCGCTACCCATTCCCAATTTAAATGCATGACAGCTTAATGCTTAGAGCGACTAGGGGTTGACCCCTAAAATGCTTAACTTTCAACTCGTTTGGTTACAGAATCTAAAAATTTCCCAAATATTAGTAGTCATCTAAGTGAAAATATGTAAGTATATTTGGCTATATATGAAGAATTTCACTTTAACAACTCATACGAGTGTAGTCACAAAGACACAAAAATGAAGGCATTACAACATTCCTGACAGAAGTTTTAACCGTGACCACCAATCCACCCATCCTAAAATCTGCCCTCGAAGCCAGCCTGAATCTGCTAGAGGAGTTTGCTGCTACTGCTGATTTCTTACCCAAGCTCCGACTTGCCTATGGTCAGGATCTAGAGCTTGATGTGATGCAGTTTAGTCAGTTAATCAGCGAACTGCCAAGAATTACAGTGCTATCCTCCACGAAGCTTCATGGAGCGAGGGGAGCCTATGCTCAGACAACCAATCAAATTTATTTATCCTCTGAGTTACTGGCGGAGGGGAATCTAGATCTGATTGTCAGTGTGCTGTTAGAAGAGATTGGGCATTATTTGGATGCTCGCCTCAATGTTGTAGATGCGCCTGGAGATGAGGGCGCAATTTTTTCGGCTTTGGTACGGGGTGAAAGCCTTTCTGCTACAAAATTAGAACAGTTGCAATCCGAGAATGACCACGGTGTTATCCAGGTTAATGGCGAAGTAGTCACCGTTGAGATGGCGACTTTGACTGGAGATGCGGGCAATAACAATCTCACCGGAACTTCTGGCGATGATTTAATCGAAGGATTAGGAGGCAATGATACCCTAGAGGGAAGAGAAGGGAACGACCAAGTTTTCGGAGGGGAGGGAGTTGACTATCTCGATGGTGGCGAAGGGCACGACTCCTTCAGCGAAGGAGCTGAAGCCGACACCATTATTGGCGGAGCCGGACACGACTACCTTTCCCTTTACGCAGGTGATACAGGTTTAACCATCAACTTTATAGATACAACCGTTGAAACCAGTAACGGTGCTGGAGGAACCTTTAAAGAAATTGAAGTTTTCTATTTCGCAGGAGGAACTGGAGATGACAATGTAACCGCTACGGCTGCTCACTTCGATGCGAGCGGAGGAGCCGGAAACGATACCTTAATTGCGGGTGCGGGGAATAACAACATCAAAGGAGATGAAGGCAATGACTCAATTCAAGGGGGAGCCGGGAATGACTCTCTTTATGGCGACGCCGGAGATGACACCCTAGAGGGAGGAGAAGGGAACGACTATGTGTGGGGAGGGGAGGGAGTAGACTATCTCGATGGTGGCGAAGGAAACGACGGGTTCCACGACGGAGCTGAAGCCGACACCATTATTGGCGGAGCCGGATACGACCGCCTTTCCCTTTACGCAGGTGATACAGGTTTAACCATCAACTTTATAGATACCACCGTTGAAACCAGTAACGGTGCTGGAGGAACTTTTAAAGAAATTGAAGCTTTCCACTTCCGAGGAGGAACTGGAGATGACAATGTAACCGCTACGGCTGCAAGTTACTTCAATGTTCGAGGGGGAGCCGGAAATGATACCTTCATTGCGGGTGCGGGGAATGACTACATCGAAGGAGATGAAGGCAATGACTCGATTCAAGGGGGAGCCGGGAATGACCGTCTTTATGGTGAAGCCGGGAATGACACCCTAGAGGGTGTTGATGGTAATAGTCTCAATCCTGGACAAGGTGAACGGGACAATCTCTCTGGCGGAAGTGGAGGCGATCGCTTTATTCTGGGAACAGCAAACTGGATAGCCTACGACGATCGCAATCTCACCAGTGCTGGCACGAACGACTACGCTAAGATCACTGACTTCAACCCTGGTGACGGAGACATTGTTCAACTCCAAGGGTCAGCCAATAACTACCGCTTAGAAGTCTCTGGTAGTGATACGAACCTTTATTTGGATAAAGCAGGGAGTGAACCCGATGAACTCATTGCTGTCTTCCGCAATATCACGACTCTAGATCTTAGTTCGAGTGCCTTTGAGTACATTGCCCCAATTCAACAAATCAGTTTTGACAGTGATAGCTACAGTGTCGATGAAAATGGCACCATCAGCGTTACGATTCTCCGAACTGGGAGTCTCTTCGGAACAGTTAATGCAACCCTTACCCTCACTGATGGCACGGCTACGGCACCGTCTGACTATACCGAGACTCCCATCTCTATTGAGTTTGCCGATGGTGAAGACAGCAAAACCGTTACGCTTCCTATCGTTAATGATAGTGATTTTGAAGACGATGAAACCCTGAATCTGGCTTTAACCAACCTCAGTACAGGGACAACCCTTGGGGTTTACGGAACCGCTACCCTAACTATCCTAGATGATGATACTCCCGTACCGGGTGTCTTGGCTTTTAATCGAGCAACCTATCGAGTCAGTGAAGATGGAACACCCATTATTGCTGTTACCGTAGTTCGTACAGGTGGGAGTGACCTTGAAGTCAGTGCCACCATTTCCTTGAGTGATGGGACAGCCACAGCCGGACAAGATTATAATAATCAAGACTTGACGGTTACTTTTGCTGATGGCGAAACCAGTCAAACCGTTATCATTCCAGTTCTGGATGACACCGACTATGAACCAACTGAAACGATTAACTTAACCCTTTCTAACCCCAGCAACGGCGCAACATTAGGCACACAAACAACCGCCGTTGTTGAGATTATTGATAATGATGCTGTACCAGGAGTTTTAGCTTTCTCCCAAGCAGACTACAGCATTAATGAAGATGGCACACCTATCATTGCGGTGACTGTCAATCGCACCGGAGGAAGTGATGGTGCTGTTAGTGCCACGATTAGCCTCAGCGATGGCACTGCCACCAATCCCGAAGACTATACTAACAATGCAGTTACCGTCAGTTTTGCCGATGGAGAAACCGAGAAAACGGTTGAGATTCCGGTTGCCGATGATGGGGTATTTGAATCGGATGAAACGATCAATTTAAGTCTGGTTAATCCCACCAATGGTGCAACGATTGGGACTCAAGATACTGCGACTTTAACCATTGTCGATAATGACGGGGAACCTGGCAGTATTGCTTTTAGTGGTTCAATCTATAGTGTCAATGAAGATGGGACACCCATTGCAGGGGTGACACTGGTACGAACTGGCGGGAGTAATGGCGAAGTCAGTGTGACTTTAACGCCTAGTGATGGCACAGCGGTTGCCCCCGATGATTACACCAGTGATGCGATTACAGTAACTTTTGCTAGCGGGGAAACTGAGAAAACGGTTTCCATTCCCGTTAACAACGATAGTGTTTTTGAAGATACTGAGGTTGTTAATTTAACCCTTTCTAATCCTACCAATGGGGTGACATTAGGCACACAAACAACGGCGATTCTTAATATTGTTGATGATGATGCTGTCCCTGGAGTGATTGAATTTGATAACGCCAACTACACCGTTAACGAGGATGGCACTGTGGTTGCTGCTGTTACTCTCCTGCGTACCGGGGGAAGTGATGGAGATGTGAGTGTCCGGGTTACTCCTAGTAGTGGCAGTGCCACCGCTGGCAGTGACTATGTAAACAATAATCCCATTGTTGTTAACTTTGCTAATGGTGAAACGAGCAAAACTGTTACGATTCCTATTATCAATGATACGGTTCTTGAAGCTGATGAAACGATTAATTTAACGCTTTCTAATCCTAATGGTGGAGTCAGTATCGGCGGACAAAACACAGCAGTTTTGACCATCATTGATAATGACTTCAAACCCAAACTAACGGTTGATATTACCGCCAATTCAGTCAATGAAGGGGATGGAACACTCACCGCAACCATTACTCGCAATACACCCACTGATGCCGCCTTAGAAGTCTCCTTGGTCAGTAGTGATGAGAGTGAAATCACCACTCCAGCAACTGTTACTATTCCCGTTGGCGAAACAGCGGTTACGGTCGATTTAACTGTTGTTGATGACACCCTTTTAGACCCGACTCAAAGTGTCACTTTAATTGCAACAGCATCAGGCTTTAACAGCGGTTCTGATAATATTTCAGTTCTTAATAACGACACGGTTAATTTAACTCTTAATTTTGCTCAATCAGAAATTGGCGAAGATGGGAGAGTTACCACAGCCACGATTACCCGTGATTTTGTCAATGATCAACCCTTAGTAGTGCAACTGAGTGGAGATGATGGGGTCATTCTTCCCGATACTGTCACCATTGCTGCCAACCAAACCTCTGCTACCTTTAACGTTGAAGCGGTTGATAATGCTGATTTAGATGGAACCCAAACCGTTAATATTACCGCCACCCCGCTATACGATGGCACAAGTTTAGGCATCGTTGATCAAGCTGTTACTGCCACGCTGGACATTATTGATGATGAAAGTCCCAGTTTAACCGTAGACATTGACCGCAGCCTCATTGCCGAAACGGGAACTGCTACCGCCACCATTACCCGCAACACGGATACGACTGACCCCCTCACCGTTACCCTCTCTAGTAGCGACACCACCGAAGCTACAGTCCCCACCACAGTTACCATTGCAGCAGGGGAAACCTCAGTGACTGCCATTGTTACGGGAGTTAGTGATGGAGTCAGTGATGGCAGTCAACCTGTGACGATTAGCGCATCGGCAACTGGATTAAATAGTGGGAATGCCAGCTTAGAAGTCAGTGATATTGAAGTTCCTGATTTAACCGTTACCCAACTCAATGCCAACTCTCCTGCTTACACCAATCAACAAGCCCAGTTTACCTATAAAGTCGAAAACTTAGGGTTACAAAACCTCTCAGGAACTTGGATTGACCGAGTTTATCTTTCTACTGATAACAAGTTAGATAACAGTGATGAACTGTTAACGGAATTTGAAATCACTGCTGATATTCCAGTTGGACAGTTTTACGAACGCAATGTTAGTTACTTTAACCCTCGTACTCCGGGAGAATATTATCTCATTGCTGTAACTGATGAAGATAATCAAGTTGATGAGGGAACAGGGATAGGGGAAACCAATAATACTGTTGTTACGCCTTTTACCGTTGTTCCTGCCTACAGTGCAGAAGTTTTCACCGACACCACTGTAGGAATCGCCGGAGAAAGCCTCCTCTTCCAAGGAACAGCGCGGAGTAACGAAGACAATTCTCCTATTCCCTTTGAATTTGTCACCATTGAAGTTGAAAATAACGGCTTTACCCGTGAATTCAGCGGGTTTACCGATGCTGATGGTAATTTTGTTCGTTCCTTTACGCCTTTACAGGATGAAGGAGGTACATTTAATATTCGGGCTTATTTCCCAGATAATGTAGGGGAAGATGTAGGTTATGAAGATAGTTTCACGGTTTTAGGGGCAAAGTTAGATGCCAATAGTGCCAACCATGATATTATTGCCGATACCCCTTTTACTGCTTCAGTACAGTTAGAAAACCTCACGGATACAACCTTAACTGGGTTTACCTACGATGTCTCCAGTCTGCCGGAGAATTGGGATGTCCAGGTGAATTTACCAACACAATTAGATGGTAATGGCAGCAATACTGTTGGTTATACCATCACCGCACCTAACGATTCTGTCATCACCCAAGATACCTTTAATATCAATCTCACCAGTGCTGAAGGGGTAACGGCTAGTTTACCCGTAACAGTAGATTTAGCACGAATTGTCCCCAGTTTAGTAGCAGATACCAGCACGATTACCAGTGGAATGCTGCGGGGTGAGCAAACCTTTGTGGAGTTTGAGTTAACTAATGAAGGGGGGGCTGTTGCAGAAAATATTGAGGTTTTATTACCCAATGCACCTTGGTTAAGTTTAGCCACCACAGACACGATTGCCTCTTTAGCAGCGGGGGAATCTACGAGTGTTACTTTAGCTTTGACTCCTGGTAGCGATTTAGCATTAACCGAATATACAGGGAATATTGTCTTTGATGCAGCAGGAAATGATGGTGATTTATCGCTTCCTTTTAACTTCCGTGCAGTGAGTGATGCGACTGGAGACTTAACTGTTAACGTTGTTAATGAATTATTCTACTTTGCTGAAGGTTCTCCTAAACTAAGCGGTGCAGAAGTTATTGTTCGCGACTACTTTACCCAAGCTGAAGTTGCCAGAATGACCACCGATGATACAGGAATGGTCAATTTTGATGACTTAGCGGAAGGGTATTACAGCTTAGAAGTTAAAGCAGAAGATCATAGTACATTTCGTCAAACTGTTGAAATTAATGCTGGGGAAACGGAAAGCATTAGTTCATTTCTATCCCTTGAGACTGTTAAATACACTTGGACGGTAACGGAAACAGAGATTCAAGATCAATACAATATCACCGTAGAAAGTGTCTTTGAAACAGATGTTCCCATTCCTACCGTAACCGTTGATCCTCCCTCCGTTGACTTAGCAGATTTACAAGTAGTAGGTCAAGTTACCCAAATAGACATGACCTTTACCAATCATGGGTTAATTGCAGCGAATGATCTAGCTCTGAACTTTAGTAGTCATCCTTTCTATAAAATTGAACCCTTACTTGATGAAATTGGATCGCTTGATGCAAAAAGTTCCATTACAGTCCCCGTCAGAATTACCCGCATTGCTGACTTTGATACGTTAGGGACACTAGGAGGGGAATTAAGTCTTCAATCTACTCCTAACGTTCCTTGTAATATAAGTGTTGGACTAGATTACTACTATGATTGTGGTCCAGAACAAATCAAACGAGCAGTTCCCATTCCCTTCTTCAACGCAGAAGGAAATTGTGGAGATCCTGTGTCTTCATCAGGAAGTAGCTTTGGAAGAGGAGGAAGATCATCAGGAGAGCCAGGAGGAGTTTTTCCCGTTAGCATTCAAAGTACCCCTTCTAATTGTGATCCTTGCGTTGAGAAAAATAAGCAAGCTGCGGTGGCTTGTTCCTTAACCTTAATCGGTTGTGTTCCTAATCCGTTAAGTACCGCAGCGACGGTTATCGCTTGTTTAAGTGCGTTAGGAGATGGAGAACTTACTTTAGGGGATGGAGGGTGTATCCCTGGACCAGTTGGTTGTGCCTTCGGGGTCTTAGATTGTTTAAATAGCATTTGCTTTGGTAATGAGGAACAGGGTAATAACAATCTTGCTAATACCTTATCCCCTAGTGCCAGTGCATCAGGAACAATTGAAGCTCAACTCGATAAAATTGCAGTTTATCGAGATTACTGGCAAAGTTTAGCCAATTTCTACCTCCTCTACTTCGGGGATGAAATTTGGTTACAAGTTGACGAGGATCAGCAATCAACGGCTTGGCTAAACGCTTTTGGTGCCAGAACTCAAGGAACAACTGCGACCGAATTACAAATTTCTGAAACTGAGCGCATTGAACTATTATCCCTCGACCTTCCTCCCGCTTTGACAGGAAGTGATATCAATAAATTTATTGACCGTTGGAATCGGACAATTGAATACTGGAGTCAAGGGATTCAAAATGTCGCCGATGTTCCCAATGGACAAAGCACTGATTTTATTACCTTCAATGCGTTAAACAACGTTGAGACTGAAATTAATCAAGCCTTATTAGCGATTGAAATAGAAGGTTATACTGGCTTAACAGCAGCGACTCAAGATGCTCTTAGTGAATTCCAAGAAGCCTTAGAAAGCGACAGTAGTGGAGTTTGTGCTAAAGTTCGGATTCAAATCAACCAAGAAGCAGTAATGACTCGCTCTGCCTTCTTAGGAGAATTAATAATTGAAAATACCAGCGATACCATTGACCTTGAAGACATTACTGTCAACCTGGAAATCCTAGACGAAAATGGGAATTCGGTTAACGAACTCTTTGGCATTACTGACCCTATTCTACAAAATATTAGTTCCGTCGATGGTAATGGTATCCTCAACACCAATTCCTCTGGCAGCGCAGAATGGACATTTATTCCCACTCGTTCAGCAGCCGGAGAAACTCCCGAACAATATACTATTGGTGGCACTCTAAGCTACATCCAAGACGGTCAGTTAGTTACCGTCCCTCTACTTTCTACTCCCATAACCGTTAACCCCCAAGCAGAACTAACCCTAGACTACTTCCAGCAACGCAACGTTTACGGTGATGACCCCTTCACCGATGCTACCGAAGTCGCTGAACCCTTCTCCCTAGCCGTCTTAGTTCAAAACAACGGCTTTGGTGATGCCAGAAACCTCAGTATTACCTCCGCACAACCTGAAATTGTTGATAACGAAAAAGGCTTACTAATTGACTTTGATATCATTGGTTCGCAAGTTAACGGAGAAAACATCAATCCCTCATTAACCGCTGATTTTGGCGATATCGCAGCAGGGGAAACCGCCGTTGGAGAATGGTTACTTAAATCCAGCTTACAAGGCAAATTCATTGACTATGAAGCCACCTTTGAACATATCAACGACTTAGGAAATGAAGAACTTTCCCTGATCAAAGAAGTCAACATTCATGAACTAATCCAAACCGTCCAAGCCGACAGCGATGGACTCTCCGACTTCTTAGTTAACGACGAATTTGATGCCAACTTCTACCCCGACACCCTCTATTTCAGCGATGGCAACACCGCACCCGTCACCCCCATCGACACCGCCACCGTTGACGCACCTGTTACCATCCTTGACCTCGAAGCCGAGATTAGCCTCACTCCCACTTCAGGCTGGAACTACATCCGCCTGGAAGACCCCGCTAACGGACAGTTTGAGATTGAACAAATTCTCCGTTCCGATGGCACAGTCATTGACCTAGACAACATCTGGCGTACCGACCGCACTTTCCCCGCCACCGGACGACCCATCTACGAAAATATCCTCCACTTCCTCGACTTCGATAGCACTGGCAGCTATACCATCACCTACGACAGCAACGACTCTGCACCCCCAGAAGTTCGAGAAATCATTGATGTTGACCCCAACCCCCGCGATATTCCCATCGATAGCCTCACCGTCGTCTTCACCGAAGCCATCCGCGCCAACACCTTCGATTACCAAGACCTCACCCTCACCCTGGACAATGGTACTAACCTCATCACCGATACCGTCACGATTAGCCAAGTTGACCCCATTACCTTCCAAATCAATAACCTCACCTCCATCACAGGCAACATCGGACAGTATCAACTGAGTATTGATAGTACAGGCGTAGAAGACCTCAGTGGGAACATCGGTGCGGGGACTGTCACCGAAAACTGGCTATTTACCGGAGACCGACCTGCCGTTCAAGCCATCGAAGGCTTTAGCAGTAACCTCCTGAGTACCGCTGTTGATCAGTTTACCGTCATCTTCACCGAACCCATTCAACCGAATAGCTTTGACTACACCGATATCACCCTCACCCGTAACGAAGGCGGTAACTTAGTCAACGACACCATTACCATTAGCCAACTGGATAATCTCACCTACCAAGTGAGTAACCTGTCTCAATTTACCGACACAGAGGGAGACTACGAACTCCTCGTCACTGCTAACAATATTCAAGATACCGACAATAATAACGGCGTAGGGGGTAAAGGCTTCACCTGGGTACTGGATAACACCGCCCCCACCCTTACCGATATTGATGACGTAACCAGTCCCAGAAATACCGCCATCTCTTCAGTAGAAGTCAGCTTTGACCAAGCCATTGACCCCGATACCTTTGACTACCAAGACCTCACCTTAACCGTAGAGGGGGGGACAAACTTAGTGACTGCTGAGGTGGAGATAGATAAACGGAATGAAACCACCTACACAATCAAAGGCTTAACCTTCCTGCAAGATACCAATGGGGAATATACCCTCACCGTTAATGGTGCAGGTATTGAAGATAATGCTGGAAACACCACCACCAACGACCTTAGCACCACCTGGCAACTCGACCGAACCGACCCCCTCCTCGCCACCAACATCCAAGTCAGCGCCACCCCCACCACCAGCCAGCTAAACACGACCGCTACCTCCCTCACCACCCTCAACGAATACGGACAATACCGCGTCAACAGCCCAAACATTACCGTAACCGGAGACTTACCCGAAGCCAATCTCCGAGTTTATCTAACCGATGCAACCACCGGGGAAAGTTTAGGACAAGCGACGGTGACGAACACCAGCTTTAGCGCAGACATCCAACTATCCGGCGTAGGGTCTCGTACCGTTGAGTTACGCCTTGTTGATGAAGCCGGAAATGATAGCACCGGAACTATTGATATCTTCGCCGATGTCACGCAACCTGTTATCCTCGACTTCCTCAATGTTCCTGATACAGCCACCTTAGACCCCGTTACTTACCTTGATGTCCAGTTTTCCGAAATCATTGACCTCAACACCTTCGATAAAACCGACATCAGCCTGCTGCGAGACGGACAAGCAGTAACTTTACCGGATACTGTCACTATCAGCCAAGTTTCCGGTTCTACCTACCGCATCAATGGTTTAGACACCCTAACCACCACCCCTGGAACTTATAGCTTAGAGGTTAATGCCACTACCCTCCAAGACAATGCAGGTAACAGTGGCATTGCAGCGGAAACCGCTATCTTCACCATTGCTGAACCTCCCACCCCAGGGGTGACTCTCACCGCCACAGGAGGCAATACCACCGTCACCGAAGGGGGGAACACCGACACCTACAGCATCATTTTAGACACCCAACCCACTGCCGATGTCACAGTTACTCTCACCGTTGGCGCAGGAATTACCACTGATACCAACATCCTCACCTTCAACGATAGCAACTGGAATCAACCCCAAACCATCACCGTAACTGCCGTTAACGATACGACTCCCGAAGGCGACCACACTGCCACGATTACCCACACCACCAATAGTAGTGACTCCAACTACAATAACCTCACCCTCCCCAACATTAATGTCAGCATCAGCGATAACGATGCCGAAATTCAGGGCATGAAATGGCATGACTTAGATGGAGATGGGGTCAAAGATACAGACGAACCCGGATTACAGGGTTGGACAATCTATCTCGACAGCAACACCAACGGACAACTAGACGCAGGGGAAATCTCCGTTGTCACCGACGAAAATGGGAACTACACCTTCACCAACCTCCGCCCTGACACTTACACCGTCGCCGAAGTTATGCAAGAGGGATGGCAACAAACCTATCCCCAAGTTAACGTCACCACCACTGGGGCAGAAATCGAACTTTACATCCCCAATAGCCCCATCATCAGCAACGAAACCTATACCACCACATCTGCCACCAACCTCATCAACCTGGATGACTTCTGGGCAGATGCCCGCTTCACGGATATCAAAGGTACAGGATTCACCTCCGTCATTATAGACACAGGGATCGACCTCAATCACCCCCTCTTCGGGGCAGACGATGATAACAACGGCATTGCCGATAAAATCCTCTATCAATACGACTTTGCCGACCAAGATAATAATGCCAGCGATAAAAACAATCACGGGTCTCACATCGCCAGTATCTTCTCCTCCATCGCCCCCGATGCCAACCTGATTGTCCTCAAAGTCTTCTCCGATGAGGGTTCAGGTTTCTTCTCCGACCTAGAAGCCGCCCTGCAATGGGTCACGACCAACGCTGATGCATACAATGTTGCTTCTGTCAACCTCTCTCTCGGAGACAATCAAAACTGGATTACCCAAACCGCCCGTTATGGCATTGGGGATGAACTAGCTGCCCTTGCCTCCCAAAATATCCTCATCGCAGCAGCAGCCGGAAACAGCTTCTACCAATATGCCAGCACCCCAGGACTCGCCTACCCTGCCATTGACCCCAATGTGATTTCTGTGGGTGCAGTTTGGGCAGATAACTTTGGCTCCCGCACCTTTACCGGAGGGGCAGGAGACTATACCACCGATACTGACCGCATTGCCAGCTTCTCCCAACGTCATCCTGAACTTCTAGATACCTTTGCTCCTGGTATCTTAATCACGGGTGCCAATGCCACAGGTGGCACTATCTCAATGGGAGGTACTTCCCAAGCCACCCCCTATGTCACTGCCCTCGCCACCCTCGCTCAAGAAATTGCACAAGAATACTTGGGTCGCAAATTGAGTGTGACAGAATTCCGCACTCTCCTTGAAACCACAGGAGACCTCATTATCGACGGCGATGATGAAAACGATAACGTCAGCAATACCGGAGCGAGTTATCCTCGCATTAACGCCATTGCCTTAGCCGAAGCCATTTTGAATCTTGATGGTAGTGATTCCACTTCCACTCCTGATCACCCCGACAACAACAGCACCAACGACCCCATTTATATTCCTGAGAACACCTTCAGCCTCGTTCATACCGTTAACTTGACAGCAGGACAAGTAGCGACGGATATCGACTTCGGTAATCAACTGATTCCCCCGATCCTCTCGATCACTCCCACCGATGCCGAAAAAGAAGAAGGAGATAGTGGCACAACTGCCTACAGCTTCACCCTCACCCGCGCTGAGAATACCACTGGAGAAACCAGCGTCACCTATGAAGTAACAGGGAGCGGGAATAACCCCGCCAATGCCGACGACTTTGGTGGTACATTCCCCAGTGATACTGTCACCTTTGCTGATGGTGAAACCGAAAAAGAGATTACGGTAGAAGTAACGGGGGATTCTCAAGTTGAACCCGATGAAAACTTCACCCTGAATTTAACCAACCCCTCCGGTGGCGCACAAATCACCAACGGCACGGCTACAGGGACAATCCTCAACGATGACACCGAGAACACCCCACCCCAAGCCTTCTACTTCTCCACCGATGCCAACACCTATAGTCCAGGAGAAACCCTGAGTCTGACCAACGCTTGGGTATTAGACCCTGACGGCACCAGTGATATAGAACGTGTAGATATGTGGCTACTGGCTCCAGAGGGCGATTGGCGAAACGTGGAGGATGCCGAAGACTTTGAACCTTGGAGTGGCGGCAATCAATGGGCAAGTTTCGATGAGTACACCCTAGACCTCAGCGGACTCGAAAGTGGTGAATATACCCTGTGGGGAAAAGCCTATGACAGTGCAGGTAATGCCAGTGATGCCTACACCACTACTTTTGAAATCAACAACACCCCACCCCAAGCCTTCTACTTCTCCACCGATGCCAACACCTATAGTCCAGGAGAAACCCTGAGTCTGACCAACGCTTGGGTATTAGACCCTGACGGCATCAGTGATATAGAACGTGTAGATATGTGGCTACTGCCTCCAGAGGGTGATTGGCGAAACGTGGAGGATGCCGAAGACTTTGAACCTTGGAGTGGCGGCAATCAATGGGCAAGTTTTGATGAGTACACCCTAGACCTCAGCGGACTCGAAAGTGGTGAATATACCCTGTGGGGAAAAGCTTATGACAGCGCAGGTAATGCCAGTGATGCCTACACCACTACTTTTGAGGTGAGTAGCGTCTCCCAATCAACTCAGACTCAGAGTAACACTCAGACACTCTCCCAGGTGCAACAGGAAAGTTCGAGTACATCATCTGGTGATGAATTAACGGGCATGGCAGCCAATGACAGCCTAGTCACTCAACAAGATGGAGATAAGCTCACAAAAAGCGACAGCAATGACCCGTTTGTCTACACCAGCTTGAGTGAGTCGGGTGATGTAATCACTGATTTTCAAGTGGCTGATGACCAAATTGTCCTCACTGAGGTTCTTGAGAGCGTGGATTATCAAGGTTCTGATGCCCTGGCTGATGGCTATGTGCGCCTTGTCCAAGGCAGTTCAGCTACTCAGGTGCAAATCGACCCAGATGGTTTACAGGGTCAGGAAACTTTCAGCACCTTTATTACTTTAGAAGATGTCTCGGCGGCTGAACTGAGTGCTAGTAATTTTGTGTTCTAGGTTTCACTCCTGGCAATAGCCGCAGGATTCCAACTCTAGCGGCTATTTACTCCTTCCTCGGTGTCAGTTCCAGACGTAGTATGCTATGTCTGAACCATCCCCAATCCAGAATGCTCATTCCCGATGCACCAGCTTACAGTTACTGACTGAAAAGACTATGATTGATTGGGTATCGTGTTTATGCAAACCTGCCCTGTGACTTCATCTCATCCTTCCCATTCGTTGCCTGATCCGTTAAATGCATGGCATACCCACTCAATCGAAGAGTCGCTGACCCAACTGGATAGCAATCCCCAGATGGGTTTGAATTCTGAACAAGTCAGAGAGCGATCGCAATACTACGGATTGAATGAACTCGAAGAAACTGCGGGTCGCAGTTCTTGGGCTATTCTTCTGGATCAGTTCACCAACATCATGCTAATCATGCTGATTGTGGTGGCAATCATCTCCGGAGTCATTGATCTGATCGATTGGCGACAAGGAGGATTAGAGGCGGGTCAAGTTCCGTTTAAGGATACGATCGCGATTCTGTTAATCGTTATTCTTAATGGCGTCTTAGGCTATCTCCAAGAAAGTCGGGCAGAAAAAGCTCTCGCCGCCCTGAAAAATCTCGCCTCTCCTAAAGTCCGTGTCCTCCGCGAGGGTAGACCGATGGAGGTGGATAGCAAACAGCTTGTCCCTGGAGACATTATGCTCCTGGAAGCGGGGGTGCAAGTTTCTGCTGATGGACGGTTAATTGAGGAATCAAACCTCCAGATCCGGGAATCCGCTTTAACTGGAGAAGCGAACGCGGTGAATAAGGAAGCTGCCCTTACTTTAGCGGAAGATACCCCCTTAGGCGATCGCATCAATTTAGTCTTTCAAGGTACCGAAGTTGTTCAAGGTCGAGGCACCGTCCTAGTTGCAGCCACAGGGATGAAGACGGAACTGGGACGGATTGCCGAAATGTTGCAAGGGGTGGAAAGCGAACCAACACCCTTGCAACAGCGGATGACCCAATTGGGGAATGTCTTAGTCAGTGGTTCCCTAATTTTGGTCGTGCTGGTTGTTGTTGGTGGCTTAATTCAAAGTGGGGGAGATTTAGGCGTTTTCCAAAAATTAGTGGAAGTATCCCTGAGTATGGCGGTAGCGGTTGTGCCAGAAGGCTTACCTGCTGTAATTACTGTCACCTTGGCATTGGGAACTCAACGCATGGTGCGTCGCCATGCGCTGATCCGTAAACTTCCAGCCGTGGAAACCTTAGGGAGTGTGACGACGATCTGTTCGGATAAAACGGGTACCCTGACTCAAAATAAGATGGTTGTGCAATGGGTGATCACGCCCCAGCACACATTCCAAGTCACGGGAGAAGGCTATGCGCCTAACGGGGAGTTTCTCATCGCCGAGACAGCCGTTTCTACCCAAGAGTATCCCGAATTACAGGTCTTACTTCAAGGGTGCGCCCTCTGTAATGATGCCGTCTTGCAATATGAACAGGATGATTGGCTGATTTTAGGAGATCCCACGGAAGGGGCATTAATTACCCTAGCCGGGAAGGGGGGTGTTGATAAAGAACCCTTGCGGCGTCAGTTTCCTCGGGTGGGTGAAATTCCTTTTTCCTCAGAGCGGAAGCGCATGAGTGTAATCTGTCAAGGGTCAAATGGCTCAGCGGTAACCAATGATGGACAAGGAACCTACCTCATGTTTACCAAGGGTTCCCCTGAGTTAGTCTTGGAGCGTTGCCATTCTTTGCAGGCGGGCGATCGCACCGAGGTGTTGACCGATGAGCAACGAACGGATATTTTGCGACACAATAATCAAATGGCTGGGGCGGGATTGCGGGTCTTGGGGTTTGCCTATAAGCCTCTAGATGCTGCTCCTGATGATGGGGTAGATGCTAGTGAAACCACTGAGCAAGAATTAGTTTGGTTGGGACTGGTGGGGATGTTAGACGCCCCTCGTCCAGAAGTTCTGGATGCCGTGCAACGCTGTCGGAATGCGGGTATCCGCCCGGTGATGATTACCGGGGATCATCAGCTTACCGCTCGCGCGATCGCCCATGCGTTGGGGATTGCGGATCAACATGATCGGGTTCTCACGGGTCAGGAGTTACAAAAGCTGGCACAATCGGATCTGGATAAACAGGTCGAGGAGGTGAGCGTTTATGCTCGTGTTTCTCCGGAACATAAGCTGCGGATTGTACAAGGGCTTCAGCGTCAAGGTGAATTCGTGGCAATGACGGGGGATGGGGTGAATGATGCTCCCGCCCTGAAGCAAGCGGATATCGGCATTGCTATGGGGATTACCGGAACCGATGTGAGTAAGGAAGCCAGTGATATGGTGCTGCTGGATGATAACTTTGCCACGATTGTTGCCGCGACTGAAGAAGGTCGCACGGTTTATGATAATATCCGTCGCTTTATTCGTTATATCTTGGGCAGCAACATTGGTGAGGTGTTAACCATTGCAGCTGCACCGATTATGGGACTCCCCGATGTTCCCCTGTCTCCGTTACAAATTCTCTGGATGAACTTAGTGACCGACGGTTTACCCGCTTTAGCGTTGGCGGTAGAACCGGCTGAACCGGATGTGATGAAGCGTCCTCCCTTTAGTCCCCGTGAGAGTATTTTTGCCCGGGGGCTGGGTTTCTATATGGTGCGGATTGGGATTATTTTCGCCATTGTCACGATTATTTTAATGGCGCTGGCGTTTGACTATTTTCCCCTCCACTGGAAAACGATGGTATTTACAACGTTATGTTTGGCTCAGATGGGACATGCGATCGCGGTTCGTTCCAATACTCGCTTAACTGTTGAGGTAAATCCGTTCTCGAATCCCTATTTGATTTGGGCAGTCACGGTCACGACTATCTTACAATTGGCATTGGTTTATGTGCCATTTTTACAAAATTTCTTTGGTACAGAACCGCTCACACCGACTGAATTGTTGATTTGTTTAGGGTTTAGTACCTCTTTATTTATTTGGGTTGAGTTGGAGAAACTGTTTATTCGTTGGTACAAGAATCGGTAATTGGTCAGGGAACAGGGAACACCTCGACTTCGCTCGGTGTGTCACAGGGAACAGGTAATTGGAATTAATAGTCAACAGTCAACCATGACCAATGTACTTAAAATGCTTAAAGTTGCGCCAGTTTCGGAATTATCGGGATTGTTTGGTTAATTTTGAGGCACCGAAAACGATTTTGGTGGGAAATAATGCTCAAGGGAAGTCTAATCTGCTAGAAGCGGTAGAATTACTCTCGACACTGAAAAGTCATCGGTCAGGGCGCGATCGCGAATTGGTGTTGGAGGATGCCTCGATGGGTCAGATTCAGGCACTATTGGAACGGGCTTATGGTTCCGTTGAACTGGGATTAACCCTTCGCAGTCAGGGACGCCGCACTGTTGCTTTAAATCGTGAATCCTTACGTCGCCAGCTTGATTTTTTAGGGATTTTGAATGCGGTACAGTTTTCCAGTCTGGATATGGATTTAGTTCGTGGAAGTCCGGAACGACGCCGGAATTGGCTGGATTCGATTCTCACCCAACTTGAACCTGTCTATGCTTATATTTTGCAGCAATATAATCAAATACTACGCCAGCGGAATGCCTTACTGAAAACCATCCGGAAGCAGGAGGAAGAGGGGACACAAGATGGGGTAATATCAAAGCAGCCCCAGGCAGAACTTGCCCTTTGGGATGCACAACTGGCAACAGCAGGGTCGCGGGTGACTCGGCGTCGTGCTAGAGTCCTACAGCGATTAGCGCCACTTGCTCAATCTTGGCATAGTAGTATTAGTGGTAAGACAGAGGTACTGGAAGTGACCTACGCGCCAAATGTCAACCTGGAGAAAGATGACCCAGAAGGTGTTCAGCAGGCATTTTTAGATAAACTCCACCATCGTCGTTTTCCCGAACAGCGTCAGGGGATAACTCTGGTTGGTCCACATCGAGATGATGTGGAATTTACAATTAATCAAACGCCTGCTCGTTCCTATGGTTCTCAAGGACAGCAACGAACGTTGGTTTTGGCACTCAAATTGGCAGAATTAAAGCTGATTGAAGAGGTTGTGGGTGAACCGCCTTTGTTATTACTGGATGATGTTTTGGCAGAACTTGATCCTAACCGCCAAAATCAGCTTTTAGATGCGATTCAAGACCGATTTCAAACCCTGATTACAACCACTCACTTAGGCGCATTTGATTCTCAGTGGTTGAACTCCTCGCAAATTCTTTCTGTTCAAGCGGGTCAAATTCAATCCTTGGCATAAAGATTTTATAATCACCACTATATCAGCATATTAATGGCAAATTTAACATTATAGGGTGTATGACAAGTATTGCAGTGTAATCTGAATTGTTAGGGGTACAGTGTTGAAGTTTAATATTACTCAACAATTTCTTTAAGCTTGATAAAGAAGGCAGCGATTTGGGCGAAATTGCCATCGTATAGCAGTATAATCTTTATTAGTAAAGTCAGACAGGAAAATTTTGATAACGTTAAGGATTTTAAAATTTTGCGAAGTCCTATTAACATTTATTAGTACAGAGTACAAAATTTATGTCCAGGTACTTACAGTTTGAGGACGTTGGGTAGAAACGTAAATTTTTTCAAAGAAGGTTTATTCATTAACTATTAGGATTAAAGTAGAAAGAGAATCCATTAAAATTATCAATCCATTCAACTTTGCCCAAATCATAAATACTTAGTGGACGTTGTAGCTATGAACGTTAGACAACTTCTCAAACTGTACGAACAAGGAAATCGAGAATTCACAGGGATTGACCTCAGTGGGGCTAACCTCAGGGGAGTTATGTTAATCGGAGTTAACCTAACGGGGGCGAATCTCAGAGGAGCAGATTTGACCAGAGCATTTTTACTCAAATCTGATTTGAGTGGCGCTCAGATGAATTGGACGAATCTTAATTACGTTAAGATGAGCGATGCCAAACTGGTTGACGCTGATTTGACTAAAGCCAATATCAATGGTGCTTTTATGGTCAAATCAAAGCTCACGGGTGCTAAACTCAGTGGGGCAATATTGAATGGTACAAACCTCCGACGGGCTAACTTATGGGGGGCAAATCTTTGCGGAGCGCAGTTAGAACGGGTGAATTTGCGGGATGCGAATTTAACTGGCGTGAATTTCAAATGGGCGAATTTATCGGAAGCAAGGCTGATTGGTGCGAGAGTTTATGGGTCAGCCCTAAGTTTTGTCAATCTCAGCTACGCCTGGTTAAAAGATTTAGATTTAGCGGGTGCTGATTTAGAAGGAGTGAATTTCCAAGGCGCGAGATTAAGTCGGGCGAATTTAGAAGGCGCAAGTTTGATTGCCGCTAATTTAGAAGCGGCTAAACTGGATTGGGCGAATCTGCAAGGGGCAGATTTAAGCGGCGCTAATTTGGCTCAAGCGAATCTGGAGAATGCGAATCTAACCTGGGCAATCCTCAGAAGAGCTGAGTTGCTAGATGCCAATTTGGAAGGTGCAAAGCTCTATGGTTTAGATATTAACGATATGCACGTTAGTCATGGGGGGGGATTTCAAGCCAACAACCAGGGCGTGGGATTTCAAGCCAACAACCAATTTCTTTACTCAGCGGCTGTTTGACGAAAATTGATATCCTAGAATCGGGCGTACATCGGTGTGAAATCGGGCATACTGGACTGACACAGCTAAAATTGTGGAATAGGTTGTAGGTTGGGTTGACGACAGGAAACCCAACCGAATATAGGGCTAAAGTTCCCTACTACAAGCCGAATCTAATTCATCAAATAAGGTATGCCACGCCAGTACATTGGTGTAAAAAGGGGCGCACTGACGTGCGCCCCTACGGTTTCCGGATATAATGTTAATCCCTTGACATAAGACATAAGACATAGAGAATGACGAGTGACAAACGTCAACATAGATTCAGGGTTTTTCTCACATTAGGGTTGGTATTTAGTATTGTCCTACTGGTTGCTAAATCAATTTTATTTTCCCCATCCTTAGCCCGTTCTCAAACACCAACAAAAATCACAGAAATTCGAGGGGTTTGGTTGACAAATGTGGCAAGTGGTGTATTGTTTTCACCGTGGGGAATTAACCGAGCGATCGCGCAATTGTCTCAACTGAACTTTAACACGGTGTATCCGGTGGTTTGGAATCGAGGGCATACCTTTTATCCGAGTAGGGTGGCGACACAAGAACCTTTGCTGAGGATTATGCGACTCAATGGAGATGTTTTAGCAGAAATTGTACAGCAGGGACATCGCCAAGGGTTACGGGTCATTCCTTGGTTTGAGTATGGATTTATGACAACGATTCATTCTGAATTAGCGCGGCGTCATCCTAGCTGGATAACTCAGGGTTTAACTCAAAAATCTGATCCGGAGAATCCCCAACTCTTATGGCTGAATCCGTTACATCCAGAGGTACAACAGCTTATCCTGGATCTAATTAAGGAAGTAGTCAGCCAATATGATGTGGATGGGATTCAGTTGGATGATCACTTTGGGATGCCTGTGGAATTGGGTTATGATCCTTATACGCTTGAGCGTTATCAGCAAGAACATTATGGGAATCCTCCCCCGAATTCGCCATTAAATAGTGAATGGATGCGCTGGCGGGCGAATAAGATTAGCGAGTTTATGGGAGAGATTGTCCAGACAGTTAAATCGATTAAACCGGATTGTATTATCTCACTTTCACCTAATCCCCAAGCCTTTGCTTATCAACATTATCTACAAGACTGGCAAACCTGGGTACAACGGGGTTGGGTAGATGAACTCGTGTTACAGGTTTATCGGGATGAGTTGAGTCGTTTTACGGCGGAACTTAATCAACCCGCAGTACGCATGGCGCGGCGGACAATTCCAGTAAGTATTGGCATTTTAACGGGAACCTTAGGTGATCCGATTCCCTTTGAACAAATTCAAGCCCAAGTTGAAGCGGTTCGCGATCGCGCCTTTGATGGTGTATCCTTTTTTTATTGGGAAACCCTGTGGAGTTATTTGACTCCGGAGTCTCCACAACAGCGAAGGCAGGGATTTCGCGAATTATTTCCCTATCCCGCGATCGCAGAAGAATCCTGACTCAACAGGGACTCGAAACCATTGCCCATTGCCTAGTCCCTATTGCCCATTGCCTATTGCCCATTGCCTATTCCCACCACAACACTTATTCAGCAGCCCCTAGTTATAACTGAACCGGCTTTTTCTTTCCCCCAAATAATCCGCGAATCCAGCGATATAAGTTATCCACATAAGTAAATAACACGGGAACCACCACCAAGGTTAACAAGGTTGAAGTCGTAAACCCACCAATTACCGCGATCGCCATGGGACTGCGTACTTCACCATCTGCACCTAATTCTAAGGCGATGGGCATCATCCCCGCGATCGTAGACACTGAGGTCATCAAAATTGGGCGTAACCGAGACACCCCCGCCTCAACAACTGCCTTAAATTGGGGTTTTCCTTCTTTTATCCCCGCCAAAGCAAAGTCTACTAATAAAATTGCATTTTTAGTCACCAATCCCATCAGCAGTACAATCCCAATTAAGGCAAACAAGCCCAACTCTTTCTGCGTGACTAACAACCCCAGTAACGCCCCACCAATCGATAACGGTAGGGCGACTAAAATCCCAAATGGATACAAGAAATTGCTATACAGCAACACCAGAATCGCATAAATCGAGAGAATCGCCGCCCCTAATGCTGTCGCAAATCGGGTAAAAATATCCTGCATAATCTTGGCATCACCAGCCGGTTCCTCAGCCACATCGGGCGGGAGGGGATTCATCGCTGGTAATGCTTTCACCTTTTCTAACGCATCGCCTAGAGAAATCCCCTCTAAATTCGCTTCCACCGATACCTGACGATTGCGATCAAAACGGTCAATTTGCGCTGGACCACTTCCTAAACGAATATCAGCAACGGCACTAATCGGAACCAAATTCCCGGTTTGACTGGGAACCTGTAAATTTTTCAGCGTACTAATATCGGCGCGAGTTTCTGGATCAAGTTGTACCCGAATTGGAATCTGCCGATCCGCTAAATCAAACTTTGCCAGATTCGACTCATTATCGCCAATTAACGCTAACGATGCCGTTCGGGCGATCGCACCCACAGACACCCCCAAATCTGCCGCCCGTTCTGGATCAGGCTGAATCACAATTTCCGGCTTAACTAAACTGGTACTGGAAGTGACTTCCACCAATCCCGGAATATCGCGCATCTGCTTTTCCAACGTTTCCGCCGTTTGCGTCAGCGCTGGGGCATTTTCACTCTTGAGAACAATGGATAAATCCTTTCCTCCTCCCCCAGCACCTTGACTTTGGAAACTAATCCGCGCCCCCGGAATGGTTTGGAACACCTGGCGCATTTGTTGTTCAAATTCCTGCTGGGAAACCTCGCGTTCATCTTTAGGTACCAGGTTGGCGTAGACTGTACCCGAATTGATCTGATCCGCCGTCGTAAAAACCTTCTCAACCGCCTGATTTTCTTGCAACGACTGGTTGAGTTGTTGCATAATCGCTTCAGTTTCACTCAAGGTTGATCCAGGGGGAAGTTCAACCATCACTGTACTCAACCCCGTATCCCCACTATCAAATAACCCCTTGGGAATTAACGGCACCAGTTGTAAACTACCGATAAAGAAAGCAACCGCAATTAATAAGGTTGTAATCCGATGACGTAATGCCCAAGTGAGTAGATTGCGGTAAGGGTGAATTCGTTTTTTTCTAAGTCCCTGTTCCCCGTTCCCTGCCTGCCCTGAAAGGGTTCTCTGTTCCCTATTCCCTTTCGATTTCAGCAAATAGGCACTCAACATCGGTGTCATCGTACAAGCCACCAATGTAGAAAACATCGTAGACACCGCCACCGTAACCCCAAAGGGTTGGAAAAACTGACCTGGTACACCCCCCATAAATGCCACCGGAAGAAACACCGCCACAATCGTGGCAGTTGTCGCCACCACCGCCAAACCAATTTCCCGTGAAGCATCCAATGCAGCGTTAAAGGGCTTTTTGCCCATATCTAAATGTTGGTCGATGTTTTCAATCATACAAATCGCATCATCAACCAAGTTCCCCACGGCTAAGGCTAATGCCAATAATGTCATCCCGTTTAAGGTGTACCCCAACAGTTTCATCACCCCAAATGTGGGAATAATTGACAGGGGTAACGCTGTAGCCGTAATCAGTGTGACTCGCCAATCCCGCAAAAACAAACCGACGGCAATCACTGTTAAAATACAGGCTAAAATTAAGGCATCAATCGTGGCTTGATAGGAATCCCGAATCGCATCGGCACGGGTGAAAATCAGTTCCAGACTTACATCGTCTGGTAGGGTTTTTTCCAATTCTGAAACAGCTTCACGCACCCCTTCTTCCACGGTGACTAAGGTGCTACCCGTACTCCGCCGCACTGAAAAAGCCACCACGGATTCCCCATTCAACGACGCCGCCTGTCGCTGTTCGGCAAAACTATCTTCAACCTCCCCTAAACTAGATAAGGGAACCGTCGCGCCATTGGGGAGAACAATCCGATAACTTCGTAATTCCGCAACCGTTTCTGCACTTCCCAGAGTCCGAATATTTTGCTCACTTCCGCCGACATTTCCCCGCCCTCCGGGTAAGTCAATATTCAAATTGCGAATTTGATCATTGACTTGGGTGGCGGTAATCCCATAAGCTTGCAAGCGACTCGGATCAAGATCAACCCGAATTTCCCGATCCACACCCCCCAAACGGTCAATTTGCGCCACTCCGGGTACATTCAGCAGGGCGCGGCTAATCGTGCGATCGACTAAATCACTTAATTCTTCCACCGATCGCGTCTCAGACGCCACCGAGTATGTCATAACCGAACCGCCCGCAAACTCTAGGCGCTTGACAATCGGTTCATTCACATCTTGGGGTAAATCCTGACGAATTTGGGCAACCGCATTCCGCACATCATTCGTCGCGCGATCGCTATCCGTTCCCAGGACAAAACTAACGGTAGTGGTGGAACTCCCTTCCGTGACAGTGGAGGTGAGTTCATCAATATTTCCTAACCCCGCCACCGAATCTTCTATTTTCTTAGTGACTTGAGTTTCTAATTCTGTGGGTCCCGCACCGGCTTGGGTAACCGTCACCATCACGGCGGGAATATCGATATTCGGATTACTGTCAATTCCTAAGCGAAAAAAGGACACCAAACCAAAGATACCCAAAATTAGGAATAAAACAATCGTCGGAACAGGTTTTTTAATTGACCAAGCGGATAGGTTAAAAGACATAAACTTCGTTTGTACGTAGTTGCGCTTTAGCGCCGATCTAACGTTAGTATCACATCAGCCAGAGAGATGGATTCTTAATCATATTCACCAACGCTTCCAAAATTTGCTTATAACTTTGATTAATGTCTCGATTAATTTCTGGATTTATATAACCACATTTTACCGCAAAATCAAGTAATGTCTGAGTTTCAGACACTTCGGCTTCCAAGTCATTCAACTTAACAACAAATTCGTCTTCATAACGTCGTTTGCACCAAGCTTGTGCTAGATTGGCACAGACAGAACGTGAGGAACGGCGGATATTATCCGTTAATGAAAATTGTTCGTCGGCGGGAAATGTTTTGCTTATCTCAAAAATTTGCATCGCTGCATTGAAGGCTAACTGATAGACGGGCAAATCCAGATAACTCTGACTATTCATCTTCCCATGTACAAAACTGCGATATTTGTAGAGACGCGCCATGGCGCGTCTCTTAGCCGTGGAGTTCCTGACTGTATTAGCGCCGTTTAGCATCAAGGGCGGGTTTAGTTAAGTTAAAAGTTCCCTGCCAAACGTTATCCGTAAAACCCGCCCCTACAGCCTTGATTCCAAACGTACCATGGCACATTTGAAACATTATCCCCTACAACTTACACTAATTAACAACATCAACCTGATCACCATCTTTTAAATAAGCGGCACCCTTAACCACCACGCGATCGCCTACAGACAACCCACTTTTAATTTCCACCTGATTATCACTCAGAAGTTCACCCACCTCTACAGACTGGGCTTTAACCGTATTATCGGGTTGCACTATATAGGCGATCGCACTACCGTCACTTTGAGGCAAAATAGCTTTGGCAGGTAACGTTAACCCTTGGGCGGCTGAGGTGGTAATCGACGCCCGTAAAAACATACCCGGTTTTAATGATGCTGAGGCAGGTAAATCGATCTTCACCTGCGCCTGACGGGAGGCTTCATCAATCATCGGGTCAATTTCCCGAACTTTACCCGACAGTTGTAAACTACTATCTGCGTCAGAGGTAATCGTTACCGATTGTCCCGGTTTAATTTGGGGAAGTTGGGTTTCAGGAACAGTGGCAATCAGTTCTAAACGTCCATTTTCGATGATTTTGAATAGAGTTTGGGAACCAGAGGTGACATCTCCCACACGGGCATTGCGTTCGGCTATTTTACCACTCACAGGAGCCACGATGCGGGTGTTGTTGAGTTGTGCCATCGTGGATTGTACCTGTGCCTGTGCCTGGGCGAGTTGGGCTTCGGCTTGAGTAATCACTTCCCGCCTAGGTCCAGCCTGAAGTTGGGCAAGTTGCTGGTTGGCTTCTCGTAACCGGGCTTGTGCTTGTTCTAGTTGGGAACGGCTACTGCGTTCTTGATTGTAGACTTCATCTAAGCGATCGCGGGCAATCGCCCCTTCAGCTTGGAGTATTTTATTGCGATCGACCCGGGTTCTGGCTAATTCTAAGTCTGACTCAGCGGCTGCAACAGCAGATTCAGCGCTTCTCACCGCTTCTTTAGCCCGGGCAATTTCTTCGCTACGGGAACCCGCCCGGAGTTCCGCGAGGCGGGCTTCTGCTTGGGCGACGGAGGCTTGGGCTTGACTTAATTGTGCCTGGAGTACCGAATCATCGAGGCGGGCTAACAATTGTCCAGTTTTGACAACTTGTCCTTCTTCCACCAACACCTGTTGAATCTGCAACCCTGTCGCCTGAGACAGGACGGGACTCATTTCAAAAGCGGCGACACTTCCAGTGGCGTCTAAGCGGCGGTTGACACTCTCGGATGTCACTTGGGCTACAGTTACGCTTTGACTAGGGGCAGATGATGTGGCGACAGGGGGGGCTGCGGTTGGGGCGTCTGCTTGTTGAGACGAGACTAAGCGCGTCGCCCCTAACGCTAAGAGGACACCAATCCCGATGCCTAAAAACAGCCCTTTCCCGCCAGATAGCCAGCCTTTTTGGGCGTTCTCAGTTCCAGGTAGGGAAGAGGAACCTGCATCCTGTTCATAAGTGTCGGGTTCTGCTTCAGGTAGATAGAAGACGATATCGACATCCTGTTTGAGTTCGGCAGGCTTGGCGATAGGAGAACGATTTAACTGGCTTTTCTTGGGATTTGGTGCTGTCTGAGTCACTGTTATTCCTCTTGGACGGATCGAGGTCGCTAGTTTTGTAAAGATTAAGTTGATGAATATCTGGTTACTTTACTTAACACTACTTTACATTGTAGCGCAATCTTGACCAGGCGGTTGGTGGGGGAAGCTGGGAGAAATAGGGAATTGATGTAGAGACGTGCCACGATACGTCTGGCAGATAAGGGAAATGTAACCTTTCTTTACGATATGACAAGAGTAACGACTTCAACATCACCCATTGGACTCATCCAACAGAGTGATTTAGGTCATTTGTCATTGGTCATTGGTCATTGGTCATTGGTCATTGGTCATTGGTCATTCGTAAGGGAACAGGGAACAGGTAAGCATTTTGAGTTAACTTCCCTATCTCCCTCATCTCCCTCATCTCCCTCATCTCCCTCATCTCCCTCATCTCCCTCTGCTCCCCCAGCTCCCCCAGCTCCCCCAGCTCCCTCTGCCCCCCAGCTCCCTCTGCCCTCCCCCTCTCCCGCATTGGCATTGCTTATAACGATGAGGTACTTGTGTGGGGCGCACAAGTCTGAGTCCCTTTCAACACCTCTTTATATAAAATTTCTAATTGACTAATATTCCCACTCAGGGTATAGCGTTCTAAAACTCTAGCTCTAGCTTTTTGACCCAGAAGCGTTGTCCATTCCGTATGATCTCGTAACAAGGGCAATAGCGTATTCAATTGAGACGTGACCCGATGGGTATTAAGAATAATACCCGCACCACCTTCTAAAACCTCACCATCCGCCCCCGCATCGGTGGCGACACAAGCCAAACCACAAGCCATGGCTTCGAGTAATGATAAGGAGAGTCCTTCTAATAACGACGGCAAAATAAATACATCGGCGGCTTGCAGAATCTCAATCCGCTGCTGTTCATCTGCCACAAATCCTAACCAGAGAATCCCATCGTATCTATCATAAAAAGGTCTTAACGTGGGAACCAGAGGTCCATTCCCGACAATCAAAAGCTTACAGCAATCGCCCATTTCCGACTGTTTCCACGCCTTGAGTAACGCCTCTACATTTTTTTCTGTAGCAATGCGACCTTGATAAACAAAAAGACGTTGGGCATCAAATTTTAATTTCAAACTCGATGTGCCAGGAGCATATTTCTGCACATCAACTCCATTGGGAATTACGGCGAGTTTATGGCGAGGAACTCCCAAACGCACCAGCAAATCCCGTTGCAGTTGAGAAAAGATAATTACGCGATCATAATGTGCCAAAAACGGGGCATAGAGTTGATAAGCAACCAGTTGGGTACCCGACTTTAAATTGCGGCGTTTGCCATCAAAGGGGGGATGAAATGTGGCAACCAGGGGTAAATTCAGGTCTTCACAGATTTCTGGAAGCAGAAAATCTAAGGGAGACAAAGTAAGAGACGCATGGACTAAATCCGGGCGCAGTTGCTGTAAAGCCTGTTTTAAAACCTTACTCGCTTTGGGTGAGGGAATTGTATAAACTTGGGACTTGTACAAACAAGGGAGGGAGACCTCCTGACAACCCAAACACAGGGGATCTGCGGCGGTTTCCTCTTGGGCGAAATGGAGAAAACTAACTTGGTATCCTCGGTCTAGTAAAGCATTTGTCACTTCTCGACCATAAGTAACATTGCCACAAAAGGGTGATTTTTTTCCGATCCAGGCGATATGCATTCAAGTTGAATCGTGAGTCTCTATTGGTCAGCGTGGGTTCACCTCGCTGATCCTGTATCGGAAATATACCAGTTTATGCCCCCTCCCGCGATCGCAATTATGGCTAAACTGAATAAGACAGGGGTTAAACCCAGCCAGGTTTCGGCTAAACCCGCTAAGGCTAAGGGCAGACTCAGGGCAATATTCACGCCATTATTTTGCAGTCCAAAGACCTTCCCCCGCATCTCTTCCGGGGTTTCGGCTTGAATCGTGGTTTGCATGGGAATCCCTACCATCGCGCCACACATCCCCAACAGGGCGGTCATTCCTAACGCCATCCAGAGACTATGAGTAAATACCGATAATCCCACTAGCGCTGCTGACATGCCGATTGATCCATAGAGACTCAAGCGATTGTGGGTAAAATGCTGACCCCAATTCCCCAGAATCGCCGCACCAGCAGCCATTCCAATACCACCCATTGCCAACAAGAAACCAAATTGGGAGGCTTTCATCCCTGGAAGGGTTTCGGCGAGTCGTACCGCTAACACAGCTAAGGCGGCGAAAATGGAGAATAAAATGATTAATTGAATCATGGCATTGCGGACGCGCCGTTGCCGTTTGAGATAAAGCAGTCCATCCCAGATATCGGCAAAAACGTGAGGAGTTTCACCTTCAGTCGGTTCAGTGTTTTCACCTGTTCTCAGCACTAGCAGCAACAATCCCGCGATCGCATACCCCCCACCGACAACCAATTCCTTGCCAAATTGCCAATCAATCCCTAACTGCGCCACCAATTTATCGGTCAAGGCTAATAACGGATCACCTACGGCAAATCCAATAATCAAGGATGCCATCATCGTCGTGGTATAAAGGGAATTCGCCGAGAGCAAATGATGACGCTTGACAATCAACGGAATAACCGCTTGTTCAGCCGGAGCAAAAAACTGGGTTAAGGTGGACACCAAGAATGTAATAATCAACAAGCCATAGAAGCCGACGGGCAACTTATAGATGGGACTCCAATCCTGAGTCAGCCATAACACCGCCGGAACTGACCAAACCAAGACACCTCGCAGCAGATTCGTTGAGACAAGTACCGCCTTTTTTGACCAGCGATCCACGAATACCCCCGCCAGGGAACCAAACAGGACAGCCGGAATCGTGAAGGCAATCATCAAGGCTGAAACCCAACCACTGATACTGGTTCCCGCCGCCTGAAAGTGGCTAGCAATCAAGGCAATCATCAACACCAGATAGATTTTATCGGCAAGCTGAGAAAAAACCTGACCACTCCATAAGGTTAAGAAATTACCATTTTTCAGAACGGGTACAAACCCCCGTTTGCCTGCTTCAGCAGTCGGTTCAGCCGTTTTCGCTGGGATGTTCTCTGTTTGACGCGGCGGCTGGTGAGGTTCTCGATAATTGCGCTTAGTCGCAGACGATGACTTTTTTTGGACAGGATGTTGGTTAACTCGTTTGGATTCAGATTCAGATAATCGCATTCTTTACTCTTCAGTTGGCTGCTGTGGCTGATCAACCCCAATGGGTGAATCGTCCACTCCAGGTATTTTGATCGGTTTTGTATGAAACTACACTTTCTCTATCATCGCATGTGAACTACCCAGGGTTCACCTCTATCCAGGTAGAGTGTGGGCTTTTGACTTCGTGGAGGACGGCTTTCGCCGTAAAAACCGTCTATGTTCGTTTGTGGACAGATGCTAAATTAGACCACAAATTATTTATAGGGAATCGATTGCCATGATTTGCAGGATGTTCGGGATTAGTGCGGTTGTAGGGGCGAGTCGCTGCACAAATATGGCGGTGTGAGAATTAACCTGTCTCGACTCGCCCTTGTCTAAAGATACGCGGTGTCCGTAAATTATGTATGGCGGGTCTATGATTCGGCAGACATCGCCAAGGCGTCTACTAACGTAGCTGAACGAATGGAACGACCAAAGTGATACTGGGCATAATCCCGTAACATGCGCTCCACTTTTACCCAGAGGGGAGCGATCGCGCCTAGGGATGCCTGGGATAACTCCGCCGCCGCGAGTTGTTGTACTATTGTCAATTCAACGGCATTCAGTTTACAGGTTAAGCGGGGTAAAGGGGATTGAGCCACTCCCTGACTACGGTTAGTAACGGGATGGAACCGATTCTCAGGTTGAGATGCCTCTACTGCCAAAGTATAGGTTCCCCCCGCCTCCACACTAAACCCGACGTGCCAATTCTGATCCGTAAAATCAGGCTGAATCGGGTGCTGAGAGATACAACACTGTTGCACTTGCGGCGCAATCCCAGCTAACGCCAATAGGTGAAAAATCCCCTGGCAAAGGTGTGCCAAAAGGAGGGATGTACCGGAGGAACTGCTGCTTAATGGGGGTAACTGTTCCAATCGCCGCAGATGCTCATTAAATAAAGCGTACAATTCGGCTTGGGGTTGCTCACTTAGAGCATGACACAAGACTAATTCCGCTAGGTACTGACTAGCTGCTAGTTTCCCTAAATCCTTCGCCAATCCCGGATAGGATTCCAAGGTTTCAGCTTGAGTAATTTTATCAAGCGATCGCCCTTTGTAGATCAGTAACTGATTCACGACAAACAAGCCCATTCTACCCGCCAATTTCGAGTTCTGTTTGCGGGAACCTGGTGCCACTACCCGAATCAATCCCCACTCTGGCGTTAAAATCGTGACTAGGCGATCGGCTTCACCTAGCGGCATACTTTTTAGATTAATTCCAGTGGCGTTATAGGTTTTTGTCATGGTTCATGGTTTATTGTTCATGGTTCATGGTTCATAGTTCATGGTTTATTGGTCAGGGTGGGTTTAGTCACATCTGGGTGGCAAAAAATGTTAGTCGTCAAATCCCCCCTACACCTCGGTCAGGGCGGGTTTTGTAGAAACGTTGATAACAACAATCAATATTAATCCCTAAACCCGCCCCTACAGACTGTACCTTTTCATTCTTCATCTTTTTCCTCACGCTGTTGCAACAACTCTGGTCCACGAGAGGTTCCTAGTCGGGTTGCTCCGGCTATGACTAAATCTAACGCTTGTTCGATGGTGCGGATACCTCCTGAAGCTTTAATTCCGATTTGTCCTTTTGTCAAGTCTTTCAAGAATTTGACATCTGACACCGTTGCACCTCCATGCCAACCTGTACTGGTTTTGAGAAATTGCGCTCCAGCATCAATGCAAATTTCGGCGGCGAGTTGTTTTTCAGTGTCAGTTAAAAGCGTTGTTTCCAAGATAACTTTGACGGTTTGCCCGGTTTCCTCGCAGATTTGGGCAATTTCGCGATAGATAGCATCAGTGTTCCCCGTTTTTAATGCCCCTAAATGAAGCACGACATCCAATTCAGTCGCGCCATTTTCTACCGCTTCTTGGGCTTCGTAGAGTTTAGCCGCAGTTGTAGTAGCGCCAGTGGGAAAGCCAATCACGGTACAGACGTTGGGAGCTTTGTTATGTAAGAGTTCCGCCGCCAGTTTGACATAGACTGGATAGACACAGACTGTGGCAAACCGAAATCGATCTGCCTGACGACAACATTTTTCTACCTGTTCGGGTGTCGCCGTGGGCGAGAGGAGGGCATGATCAATCAGAGGAGCAATATCAATATCAGGATAATCCATTGCGATCGCGTTTCTACTCTATAAAACTTAACACTGAAATCGTCGCTTATCGTTGATTGTCCACGATATTGAGGGCAATTTCATCACTCATGGAGAACTACTGAGTTGGGGGAGTTTCCATCTCTTGACGCAGTTGATCGGCTTCTTCTAAAGTGGCTTCCGGATCTTCATCAGTTGAACGCTGCACATAATTAATTTTCAATTCTTCTAACAAGTCAGACAGCAACGACTGAAGTTCTAACTGGGTTGCCTCATCCTGTAGTTCTTCCCGCAGGACATGCTTAAAATTGTGACTCAGTTGGTCAAATAGTTGTCGCCCTTGCAGATCAGAGTAGGAGGTGGCTAAGACTTCATAAGTGGCTTGGGCTAAATAATTGGCAAGGTTTTCCATAACCTCTTTGGGCAACCCTTTCATTCCCGGAACTTGTCGCAATCCGGTGTAAAAATCTGACTGTTGTAGCGCTCCTTTGAGACTATGATGCAATAATGCCTGTAAATCGGGTTGAACTTGGGGTAAAACTTTATAAATAGAGAGTTCTAAGAGGCGATCGGTGATGGCATCGACTTTATTAATATCGCTAACTTGAACATACGTCTCAGGTTGCAAGATGGCACGCGCCATATCTCCTTTATCAACAGAATCTTTGGTTTGATTAATCAGTCGCACCATTAAAAACATGGATACCCGATCTGCCAAATATGCTGCTGGTTCATGGGTGACTTGTGCTAAAATTCGCTCCATATTGAACAATCCCGATTGATGCGATCGCACAGATACCGGAATAATCCGTAACCAGCGCCAGGTGGGAAGCAGCAGCAGCATGTCGTACCAGCGCCGCCAGAGGGCATCTCCCCATGTCAACTTCTCTTGGCGTCGAGACATGAAGAAGGTACGGAATAAAAGCTCAATCCCAAAAAAGGCAATAAAATAAAGGTCAATACGCCAGAAGTTATCCACGAGTTGACCATTTTCGTCGGTGGGTCGAAAATAATTACTATTCAGTAGCGGTCGAATATCGCTGTTAAAGAATGAGAGGGCGTTGTCCCAACCCACTTGCACCAGATACTCCTGTCGCCAAAATCGCGCAAAGGCTTGCTTGGCTGATTCCGTATTCAAATGATCCCGCATCCGCCGCTTCAATTTAGCGAATGTGCCAAACTTATTGGCTGCCAAAAATGGATTCTCTTCAATCAGGTCATTACTTTGTTGGCGCAACTCTTGCAAGACTTGCTCGGTTGGCGGTGCTTGTAGTCCTTGCTGGGAGAGTTGTACGGTTAAAGCATCAACGGTTTGGAGATAACGTTGGGTATCCGGATGAGGCTCAATACTTTTGACCGGATCATAGAATGTTGCGATCGCGGGAAATTCTCGCACATAAACATCCCGCAATGGAATATAGCTGAGATTGAATAATGCCAGCAGGATATTTGCCCATGCAATTAAGGCGGTGAGCTTATTCCACCAATTGCGACCCCGGTGTTTGTAGGAATCGGCATAGGTATCCTGCGTTAGAGCTTGTTCTGCCATTTTCCCGTTGGATAGTCACTGCAAACAAATCGGGGCAAGTAGGTTACCCCTATTGCAACTGAGCGTATCAGACGCTACAACAAATTAGTTATCTCGCTAGATAGAAGACAGAATTGGATTATATCATTCAAGAGATAGATGCATGAACTCGACAAGTCACTCTATAATGAGTAAGGAATTAAACATTTATGGTTGTATCCAGCCTTTTTGAGGCGTACCCAGCCTTTTTGAGGCAAATTTTTGACGTTAATGAGGTATTCTTATGGCTACCCAACCAGAACAGCAACAGGTATACCGAGAAAAAGTGCAAGCTGAGTTAAACAAGCTGAATGCTCAGGTTGACGAAATGAAAGCCAAGGCAGCCCAAGCCCAGGCTGATGCTAAGATTCAGTACAATAGCCAGATTGAGGAATTGCAAACCAAACAGGTTGCCGTACAAAAGAAACTGGAAGAACTCCAGGCGGCTAGTCAAGATGCTTGGGAAGATATCAAAACTGGAGTAGAAACCGCTTGGCTGGATTTACAGCAATCCTTCCAAAATGCTGTTGCCAAATTTGATCAAAAATAGTGATTAGAGATTAGGGAACCCTTAACTTGGCTCAGGGCAAATGATTTGTAGGGGCGGGTTGAGGAACTTTCTTTTAGCTGTGGATAATAAGGTTTGTTCAAAACCCGCCCTGACCGATGTGTAGGGGGCGGGTTTGGTTATTATCGTTTATTGTCACCCTAATGTTACTCAACCCACCCTCATCTTCCAGACGTGCCATGGCACGTCTCTACTTCCCCAGGCTCCCAGCACCCCTGCACCTCCGCCCATCTCACGCTCCCATTCCCGAATACTGCTTCAATCCCTTGCGCCACAACCAGCGATTGACGCCAAAAAATAACAATCCCCAACCCACCATAACCAAAATTCCTTGGATAAAATTAACAGGTAGCCCAACTAACAACGCGGCGGGAAAATGAGCCAAGTAAGGGAAAGGTGTCCATTCGGCAACGGCTCGGACTGTAGGAGGAAAGACTTCCAATGGTGCCATCATTCCTGACAGAAACAAATAGAATAAATACCAAAATTGTTCTAGTGAAGTGGCTCGCTCTGTCCAAAATGCAAATAAGGCAAAGGTATATTGGATTAAAAATCGTAGGGCAAATGCCATGGCTGTGATGAATATAAATAATAGTATATCACCCAAACCAGGTAACCAAAATGCTGGGGGATAGAGGAGAAAGAATAAACCTAAAAGTACAACCGATAAAGGTAGGCGAACAAAGCGTTCAGATAAATGACCTGCAACATGATGCCATACAGGATCAATGGGTTGCAGGAGTTTAGGAGATAGTCTGCCCTCTACCACTTCCCTTTCAAAATCAAAAATCATCCACACCACAGTAAACTGGCGAACGATAAAAACGGATAGGAAGTAACGCATAAATTCTTCAGGAGTTAGTTCAAACTCCCCGGCTTGAGATGCCTGCATCCAAACCCCCATAAGAATCAGCGGCAAGCTATTGGAAAGTATCCAAAAAAAAAGTTCTGCCCGGTATTCCAACATGTGAGCATAGTAAACAGACAGAAATATCTTACTGGTATTAATTAATCGCTTCATAGTAATTAGACGCTGCTGAATCAGTATTGTGGTGGAGGAGATGGGGAAGGTAAATAATTAATGACTAGAAAAAAGTTTTCTATGTAGGGGCGGGTTTCACTACTATCGTTTTTTGCTCACGCTAATGTCACTAAACCCGCCCTGTCCAAATGATTAATTTCTGGACAAATGACAAATGACCAATGACAAATGACAAATGACCAATGACCAAAAATCACGAAACAACTCCGGCTCGGAAAACCCGACCGATGACTTCTTCGATGGGGGGGTCACTAACCGTTAAATCTATCACCTCTAAATCCGCCAAAATCCGAGCCACGGTACTTGTCAGCTTTTCACGCTGTACGAGGAAACGTACTGCTAACCCATCGATTGCCTCTATTTCTGCATAACCTGATAACTCCTCTTTTGACAAAGGTTGAGCCAGTTCTACTTTCACCTCCCGATAGGGAGCAAAGCGATTGAGGAGTCCCTCCAAGCTGCCATCATAAATCATTTGCCCTTCATAAATTAGCAGCACTCGCTGACACAATGCTGTAATATCTGCCATGTAGTGACTGGTTAATAAAACAGTGGCTCCCGTGCGCTGGTTGTACTCGCGTAAGAAATTCCGCACCGCTAATTGTGCATTAACATCCAATCCCAACGTCGGTTCATCTAAAAATAAGACTTGGGGTTGATGCAAAAGCGCCGCCAACAATTCAGCTTTCATGCGTTCTCCCAGGGAGAGTTTCCGCACGGGTTGCGTGAGTTTGGCTTCTAAGGATAACATTTCTGCCAGTTCTCCGACGCGACGCTGAAACTGGTTGTGAGAAATTCCATAAACGGCGGCATTGATTCTCAGGGAATCCAATGCGGGTAAGTCCCAAAGCAGTTGTTGCTTTTGACCCATGACTAGGGTAATCTGCTGCAAAAAGTTGGATTCGCGCTGAAATGGCTTATGACCCACCACCTTAACCTCACCCCCTGAAGGGTGAACAAGTCCGGTGAGCATTTTCAAGGTCGTGGTTTTACCGGCACCATTGGGACCGAGAAATCCCACCACTTCCCCCATGCCAATTTCAAAGGAAACATTTTGTACAGCAACGACAGAGCGGTACTTTCGGCGCAGAAAGTGGGTGAGAGTACCCTTAATACCGGGTTGTTTGACCGCTACGGGGTAGATTTTGCTCAGATTTTGAGCCACAACAATAGACATATTGACACTCCCCGCACTAAAGTGACGGGGATTCTGCTGACAGATTAGACTGTGGTAAAGGCCACAATCTTACTCTCGCTACGGTCGTCGAACACCGCCTACCCAGTCGGATTAGGTCAATTCCTAACTTTCTGGCTACTTTTCTTAAAATATTGGCACTGCCGTTTAAATCGGCATTGACAATTGAGCTATCGCTGCTGCGATACAAACCACGCTTTATTCGTCTTCCTGATGCTTTCCACCCGTCTGGTTTTTCGCCAAACTTAGGCAGGGAGTCTCCATCAAGATAGCTGGCTTTGCTGGTGTAGGCTTCTTCAGTGACTACCATCTGAATACCGTAAATCTCACACAATTGCTGCAATCGGTCTTTAAGTTTACCCAGGGGTATTTGAACAAATTTCTGATTGTTCAACCTACCCATATTGGCATTATCCTTAAACCCTTCGTTCCATCCCAAAACAATTGTGCTTATGCCATATTTTAGGCAGTGATTGATAATCAATCGAGCCGCCTTGTTAATACCGTCCCTCATCCGGTGATTACGCTTGCGGGTCACTCGCTCAAGCCATCCATCCCAGTACCCTTGTGGCTTTTTCTCTTTCCTGGTCGAAACCTGTTTATTCCAATACTGATTAAATGCTTTCATGACACGGGCATCAATCAGAAAAGAGTTACCCAGGGTGTCAACACAGGCAGCCAGATTGTCTGCCGTACCTAAGTCAATTGCTAATGCTTGGTCATCAATACCTACGAATGTTTCCTGTTTGGGTAGTTTGTAGGAAGCTTCCAGGTAGAATACACCGTTTTTAGGCAAAATAGTCCATTCCTTGACCTTGTTGATATCAAGATTGGTTGGAGCAGGTAACTTAAAGCTGTCAATCCCAAACCAACGCCTAACGGTTAAACCCAGGGAAAACTGAAGTTGACAATCAACTAGCTTAGGCTTCTGTCCCCCTGAATTGGGATAAGCTACCTTGAATAGTTTTGACCCTTTCAGATAGCCGGGTGGCTTGGGTTTATTCGGCAATTGCCCTTTAAGCCAAAGCTTACGTAACCCTTTGTAGGATTTAAACACTTCAGCGACACTTAATAGTGTTTGCTGTGCTGGTGTTGAGGGTAGAGACTGGGCGATTTGACTCTTTCCTACACCTTCGGAGTAAATCAAGTCAAACTTTCCAGTTAGGAGTTTGCCTGCCTTAAAAAATGTTTGACGGGCAAAATACACACCCATATTATAGAGTTTTCCTGATTGTTCACATAGATACTCCAAAATTGCTTTCGTTTCTTCGTCAGGATGTAGTCGCATTTGCTGTACACCCCTAGGCTTTTTGTTCTTAGCCATAACCTTCCTTCTTTGTGGACAAATAGCCATTTTTTCTCAACTGCAGGCAACGGAGCGTGCTGAAAACATTCAGAGATACATCAATGACCCTCACCATACTTAAGGGCAGTAGGCGACTCAAGTCGCTACCGCGCGTTCCTCTCCGGTCTAAAGCTTGCCCTCGAGCGAAGCGAAGGGACACGGAGTTTCCTGCGACGGAGGATGTCTTATGATCTAGTCTACTTGACTCTCAGTGGAGAGTGATCGCGCATTTTGTAAATAACCCGCTTTAATACAGTCCGCCACAATTTGCTCAACCAATTCCCAAAGCTGAGGTGTACCCTCTTGCACAGGTGCCATACGTTGCATCACTTGGCGTTCAGTAATACCATGAACCTGCCAGGTTCCGCCATGATTCTGTTGATTTAGCAGCAGGGGTTGCAAACGGTCTAGAGCGACGGCAAATCGGGCTGTCGGCGTAGCAACGGCTTCAAATTCATCCCAGATTTCCCGCAACGATTGCCCTTGGTCTTCGGGTAACATGCCAAAAATCCGGGTAGCGGCTTTTTCTTCCCGAACCGCTTTATCCTGATTTCCCTGTACGTCATAGCAAAACGTGTCTCCTGCATCAATTTCCACTAAATCATGCAGCAGCACCATCGTTATCGCTCGTCCCAGGTCAACCTGGGGAGGTGCATACTCCGCCAGAATAATCGCCATCAATGCCAAATGCCAAGAATGTTCGGCGCTGTTTTCCTGGCGAGAATCATCAGTTAATCGGGTTTGGCGAAGAATTCCCTTGAGTTTGTCAATTTCAACAATGAATTGAATTTGTTGGTTAAGTCGGCAATTCATTTGTTATTTGTCATTGGTCATTTGTCCTTCGTCCTTCGTCCTTCGTCCTTCGTCCTTCGTCATTTGCTCCCCCATCTTCCCCATCTCCCCCATCTCCTCCTACTCCTGATAACTGATAACTGCTCACTGATAACTGATAACTCCCTCAGCATTATTCCTCCTCTTCTGGGTGTCGAATCAACCAATCCTCACCCACACGAATGGTTAAATCGGATTCAATATCGCCTGTGGAAGAGGCTTCGACGTGACCGAGTTGCAAAACCCTTTTTAATGTGGTTGCTGCTTTCAAATCGCCTTGTTGCACAATAATCTGAGTTTCGCGTACCTGATCGGGCCAATCCCGTATGATGTAGACATTATAGAAGTCGTTTTTTGCCAAATATCGAGCAACTTCGTGAGCTAATTGCGGGTCATCTGTGGCATTTTGAATCGCAATTCGCAACCGTTGGGGAGAACGACGAATCTCCGATGAACTCCAGTCAAGGGTTTGCTGAAAGTATTGTTGCATAACGCGATCGCGTCCGGCAGAATCCATAATCCAATAGCTGGCAACATATTCCTCTGGATCACTGAAGCGACCGGGCAAGAGTACCATCTGAAAATCGTCTTTGTCTAAATCTAAGCCAAAGCCTACCAGTGCCAGCATTTCTTCTAAGCTCAGATTCGTATCAATATATTGCTGCATCACCCGAATAATTTGGGGTAAACGCGGTAGCACCTTGGGACTGAGCAACCGTTGACGCAGCGCCTTGAGTAGCGTTTGTTGGCGCTGAACTCGACCAATGTCGCCGTAGCCGTCTTTACGAAATCGAGCAAACTGTTCGGCTTGGTCTCCATTTAAGGTTTGCCATCCCGGTTCTAAATCAATGTACAAATCCTGGGTGACATCCTCATACTGCATCGGATAGGGAACAAACACCTCCACTCCCCCCACCAGGTCTACCAGTTCCCGAAACGCATCCGTCGTTACCCGCACATAGCGATCAACGGGTGCATCATTCAGAGTACGGCTTACCACCCGTGCAGCTAACGCTGCACCCCCTTCAACATTGGCATCATTGATTTTGGCAAGTCCTACTTCCGGAAGTTCCACTTGGGTATCCCGAGGAATGGAAAGCATCGTCACGGACTCTTCTGTTGGGTCGAGGCGTAACAGCAGCATAGTATCACTGCGACCACTGAAAACGTCGGAGGAGTTTTTGTCATTATCGGAAACGCGGTCAATTCCCATGACCAGGATGTTGACCGGTCGGGCTAAATCATAGCGAAACGCTTGTCGCCAGGAATTTTCTTTCGCGCCAGGGACAAAATTTTGCGGCACGATTAAGGGGGACAGAGGGGTAATTAGGGCAACCGTTGCGCCCAAGGTAGCCGATACTGTAGCGGTTAAGATAAACGCCGCACTCCAGAGAAACCAGCGCATATAGCGACCACCACTGGATTTATTTGAATGATCATCGGAATGGGACTCTCCGCCATCACCCTCTGGCGGTGGGGGAGGCGGGGAATCCCCAGTATCATTTTCAGCGACATCAGAGTCGCCCTGCGATCGCGGATAACTTTCTGGATGGGAGACTTGAAAACTCCAGCTAGTTTGGGAACTGTTCGACACGTTGTTTTACCCTCACCACACACCAACTGTTCTGGATTCTTTGACGTTCACCGAATCTATTGCCGGATTATAGCGTTACCCAGCCCACTCCCCCTGCTTCCCCTGCTTCCCCTGCTCCCTCAGCTTCCTCCGCCCCTCGGCTCTCCCAGGCTAGGATGTAGCAGACAATCAGAATAGCACGGACAATGAGTCAATTAATACCTGTAATTTTAGCTGGCGGCAAAGGTGAACGGTTTTGGCCCCTCAGCCGCAAGCATCGACCCAAGCAGTTCTTAAGTTTAGATGGTAGTGGAAAGAGTTTATTACAAACCACGGCTGACCGTCTCAGTCAATTGGCGGGAGATTCAGCGAATGTCTGGGTGATCACATCGGCTCAATTAGCCGACGGGGTGCGAGAACAGTTACCCCAACTCGATAGTGAGCATATATTAGCTGAACCCGAAGGGCGGGATACCGCACCTGCTGTGGCGTGGGCAACCTTAGAAATTGCGCGTCATTATGGAGAAGATGCAGTGATCGGCTTTTTTCCAGCAGACCATTGGATTGCGGATCAGCAGGCGTTTCAGCAGACGATTGAGGCGGCGACTCAGTTAGCGACGACTGAAGCGGCGATTGTCACCTTAGGAATTGCCCCGGACTACCCCTCTACAGGTTACGGTTATATTGAACAAGGAGAACCCGCCGGAACCTTTAATAATTTACCAATTTATCGGGTGGCTCGATTCACAGAAAAGCCAGACCGAGAAACAGCCGATAAATTTCTGGCGACGGGAAAATTTAGCTGGAATGGTGGGATGTTTATTTTCCGGGCTGGTGTCGTATTAGCGGAATTGAAAACTCATGCGGCTGATATTATAAATCCGTTGCAAAACCAGGGTGTTGCTGCTTATTCTAAACTACCTAAAACGAGTATTGACTATGCCTTAATGGAGAAAACCCAACTGGCTTATGTTCTCCCGGTTGCGTTTGGTTGGGATGATTTGGGAGATTGGAATGCTTTAGAACGGTTGCACAAGGGAGAGGCGGCGAATGTGGAACTGGCAACTCATGTAGGGAAAGATACCCAAGGGGCGATTCTTTATACCAGTGATCAGGATGAGGTGATTGTGACAATTGGTTTAGAAGATGTGGTGGTTGTGCGAGATGGTGGGGTGACGTTAATTGTGAAAAAAGACCGCACCCAAGAAATTAAGCAGGTACTGAAAACCCTACAAGCGGATTCGAGATTTAGTCAGTTACTTTAATTGTAATTTGTCCTGGATTATTGCCAATCTATCCGTAGGGGCACCATCCTTGCGCCCTTGCTCAAGGCGTAAGTATCTGGACATAAATTCTGTCCGTTATAAAACATCGCTACCTAAATATCGGGAATGCATGTCAACTTTGTAGGTTGGGTTGAGGGACGAAACCTAACTTATCCGGTTAACTGGAGTATTGCGTGCTTTCCCTAACATGCTCCCAATATCGGTGGGTTACGGCGGATAGTCCATTAAAGGTTTATTGCCTGACTTTAAGTCCCGCCTAACCCACCCTACATAACGATTAATTAGCGCCATTCTCAACAATAGGTTTTCAGGGAAATAGGGCGCACGTCAGTGCGCCCATACGAGTGTTTGGCTAAGATTAGCCGATGTTAACTTTGACTACTTTGGTTTTTTCGGCTTCTGCTTTGGGCAGAGTTAGCATCAAGATGCCATCTTTGTAATCGGCTTCCACTTTATCGTTCTGAATTCGAGCAGGTAAGGGAATTACTCGTTGGAATTTGCCATAGCGGAATTCACTTCGCGTAACACCTTTTTGGTCAGTCTTGGTTTCAGCTTGGCGTTGACCACTAATGGAGACGGCTTCTGCGGTAACTTGCACGTCCAGATTTTTGGCGTCTATGCCTGGAACTTCAAGTTTGAGGTAAACCGCATCTCCATTTTCGTGCATTTCGGCGGGAGGAACAAAGTTTCCTGCCCATTCAGAACGGCTTGTCGGTGTGAGGCTGTCAAACAGACGGTTCATTTCAGTTTGTAAGGAATCAATTTCCCGGAACGGTTCCCAACGAATCAGTGCCATAATGTATAACCCTCTAAAAACGAAGTGAGTATTTCAGGGGTTTTGTAGAACCACCTCTTTACTATGGTTTTAGAATACAAAAACTAGATGGCTGGAGTGATTCGGTTCAATACCCTATTGGAGTAGTATTCACCGCACCTGTTCGGGGTGTGTTTATTGAGTTTTGGGGTCAAGGCAAATTCAAGTGAAGCTTAAAAGATACGTTGATCTGACCCCGCCCAAACCCACCCCATATCAATGGGAGGGAACCAATAGAGAACCGACAGAGAACAAAACGTTTTACGCTATGAAACCGTTCCCTGTTCCCTGTTCCCTGTTCCCTATCCTCACCACAATACTTATTCAGCCAACCCTATTTAATACCAAAAATCTCCGCCAGTTGGGGTAATATCCGCGTACTCTCTTCTAAAAAGTCATGGGCGTTGGGTAATTCGGCAATCATCCCGCGTAAAATTCTAATGGCGGTTTGGGCTTGTTCCTGTTTCTGTGGCGCTTGGGGATTCTTCCCGGCTTCGGCGAGTATCTTCACCTGTTCTAAGGCTTGGGCTTTGTCTTGGGGCGATAAGTTATCCTCCGCCTCAATAATACGCTGCAATTGTCTCAGGAGTTCTTTGGTTCCTGTAAGCTGCGTCTGTGTGGCTGTGGGGAGTTGGTTAATCGCGTTGGTGGCGTCAGTGGCGATCGCATCCAGATTGGCTTCATCTTCCGGAGTTGTCTGATTGTGTGTTTGGGCATTCTCCAGCATTATTCTCTCCTTAAATCGAATTTAAGTTCAGGTTACCGAAGGTGTGATTCTGGCACATCTCCCTATGGTTCAATCACCTCCACCCACGAATTCAGTCCTTTTCCAGGAACACAGCCGTCGATACTAGAAAACTCCACTAATGACTTAGAGAAAATTAATACATCACGACTTATTCTCTCAAGAATATAAAGAAAGTTTAACAAAAACCGGAAAATTTACGAGTTGTGGTGAAGTATCCAACCATTCAAGCTTTATCGTATAGTTCTGGATATCAAATGACTAGCCTTCAAACTCCGATTCCTCCTTCTCCTCCCCCGCGTTTTCTCAAAAGGCTGCTGTTTTTACTCAAAGATAGTTTCCGAAAACCGGACATTCAAGAACGTGGCAGTATGCTATTTTTCTCTTACTCCCACAAGGACAAAGTATTCGTTGAAAAACTCTACGCCGCTCTATCTCCGAATTATGAAATCTGGGTAGATTGGGAAGATATTCCACCAGCGGTTGAGTGGTGGGAGGAAATTAAGCGAGGGATTGAAGATTCTGATTATTTTTTATTTATGCTAACCCAAAACTCGGCAATATCTAAGGTTTGTGGTCAAGAGTTAGAGTATGCTTTAAGTCAAGGTAAACGGATTTTTCCGATTGTGATTGAGCAACCTGATCCAGTTCCCTTATCTTTGCGAGCCATAAACTGGATGTTTTTTACTCCAGAAGAGAACTTTGATGTTTGCTTAACCAAATTATTGGATGCTCTCAATATTAATCCAGAAGACGCCAGATTACATACTAAATTCTACGGACTCTGGCGGGATTGGGTCTCTCATGATAGAGATCGCAGCTATTTGCTACGCGGTAAACAATTGTGGGAAGCAACAGCTTGGTTAGCTGCATCGGATAACAATACACCATTGCCACTTCAAGAACACCGAGAATATATTTGGGCGAGTCAGCTTGCCCAGTTTGTACGAATTAAACGAATTGCTACAGGTATAATTGTCAGTGCGATTCTGGGTGTTTTGGCGACTCTGCATTTTCTCACTCCTAGCCTTTGTGAAAATGGAAGTTTTCCTTTTTAGATTTATTTAATAGAACTACGGATTAATTTTCTCTCATCACAATGAATTAGCCCTGGGATTAAGGGGAGTTAAGATTAAGGCAACGAGATTCAAACTCTGACAGGGAAAAATTTTTCACCTTAAGTTTACACAGATGACGTCAGTGCGCCCCTACGTTGATTTATTCCTTGACAACGTTGTTAATTTCTGAGTTAGTCGGAACGTCCGTCCGCTCTTGCAGGATAAAAACTGTACCGAGTAAAGCGGTGGCAATCATCAATAAAAATCCGGAAATTACTAAACCATTGGCAACAGTCCAAAGCGGATGTTTATGACGTTCTTGCTGAATGCGATCGCGACTACGTTTTTCCCTCCCCATCAATAGCACCCAGTAAAAGCCTCCTTTCGGAAATGGCATCGATAAGCGTAAATCAACAGCATGTTTTTTCGAGGCACGATTCCCGAATGTTTGCTTAAGGATATCCAGTTGATTAGGATTAAATGTAGCAGCGGTTTTAGGGGGGATGCGAGCGAAAAATTGTTCAATAAATGGATCAGGTTTTGACGATTTCATAAAATGTTAGTTTTTCTGAATGTAGTTTTTACAACAAGGTCATGTAAGTAAGCGGATAAATCTCAATAATAAAATACAAAAAACAGGTTAAAATAGAGGATTGTGTTCACTGTCCCAGCATTGTCCTTCTGACCAGGTTCTATTGGTTTTCTGACACTGTTCTGAGTTAGTAATCCAGGGCAGACTGGCGGGATAAGCGGTGGTGGGAAGACTGAAGGATTTAAAGGAAGTGAAAAAGACTGAAACTGTGCCATAGCCGGAGGTTAGCAATAACGAAAAAAAAGCTGTAATCAATACAATATTGGCAGGCGTCCATAGCGGAAATTGAGAACGTTCAGTATGTCGCCGTTGAGGAGAACGCGATTCTCGTCCGCCTAACAAAACGAGATAAAAGCGACATCCAAGAATCGGTAAAGTTAAGCGGATATCAACCGGATGCGTTTTCCAAGGGCGGGGACTAAAGGCATATTTAATCGCCTCTAACTGTTCTGGCGTAAATGTCTTGAGTGTTTCCGCAGGAATTTGGGCAAAAAAGGGGTCTGAAAAAGGGGTCTTACTCATCGGTTTTGGCTTATATCTCTCGTGTAGCAATCCAACTCGCGATCGCGAAAAACAAATTCGATAAATCCAAGCACCCCAAAATCGCTGGTGAATCAGTTCCAGTTAACAAATTTTCAACTAATTGAGCCTTGTCTTCCAGCGGAAGTTGCTCAACCAGTTGCTTCACTTCTGCCAATAAAATAGAATGTTGATGAACCCGCATAAAACATCACCTTGACTCTAAATCAATCCTAGAGATAGTTGGCTTATTTTTCCTCCGGGAAATTACACAAAAAAATAGGACTTATAATTTGCCGATTCCGCAATTACTCGGACATATAGCAACAGGTAGAAAGCAGAGAGTAGAAGGGAAGAGAAGTGATTCCGAACAAAGGACAAAGGGCGTAGTTGGCTTGGCACATCGCCAGTAAGCTGTTCGGCATTTCAACCTTAATGCCAATAATGGCTCCCACCCTTGTAGTGCGTTAAGCGAAGCCATGCCGCAGGCTTTGCATCTTGCTCGCTACATTGAGCATCTTGCTCGCTACTAATACCCAATTTAAATGCATGACAGCTTATAGCACTACGCGCCAGGAAATAGGCTACACCTCGACTTACCTTGACCCATAACCCATGACCAATGACCAATGACCAATGACCAATGACCAATGACCAATGACAAACCCTCAGAAAAAATACGGTGAATGAGGATAATCGGGTTCTCAGAGTCCGTAAACATACGGATGTCAAATCCAGTTGAGTTGACGTTTGATAAAAGATAAGACCCCAGACTCCTCTATCGTTACACTTCTGAAGTTTGCCATGTCACTTCTAGACCTCTCCCTCTCGTCATTACCGTTAGAGGCGGTAATTGATCCCTATCCCTTGAGTGTTGCACCTGAGACAACCTTGAGTGAGGTTATCCGTCTGATTGCTCAAGAAGCTGGATGTGATTGCACCACCTGTTTATCAGACACGTCTACCGAGAGTGACCATCCCTTACCGGATTGGCGTTTAATGAAGCAGGCGAGAACCAGTTGTGTTTTAGTCATGCAGGGAATGCAACTGCTTGGATTGTTGACAGAGCAAGATTTTGTCCGGTTAGCCGCGTTTGACATGAATTTAGACGCACTGACGGCGGCTGATGTGATGACTCCGCAGTTAATTACCCTCAACGCATCAGACTGTCAAGATGTAACAATCATCCTCAACTTGTTCCAGCAGCATAGTATTCATCATCTACCCATACTCAATGAGAGTGGTTATCTGTTAGGAATTGTCACCCCCCAGAGAATGCACCACCTCCTACAAATGACGGATGTAATGGGGTTACATTCTGTTGCTGAAGTGATGACAACTCAGGTGATTTGTGCGCCTCCTACAGCATCAGTGCAAAAGTTAGCTCAGTTGATGGCAACTCATGGTGTTGGTTACGTGGTGATTGTTCGACAGAGGGAACAGGGAAAAGGGGAGACGGTTACAGATTTAGACTTGTCCTATTTTTTATCGTTTAGTCAATCCCCTATTCCCATGGGGATTGTTACAGCCAACGATATTGTTCAGTTTCAAACATTACCCTTAAATTTTCAACAGCTTGATGCCCAAACGGTAATGAGTTCGCCGTGGTTTAGTATTCGCCCTGATGATTTTTTAGGTACAGCTTATCAACGGATGCAACAGTGGCACACTCAGCAATTGGTCGTCTTAGGGAATCGGGGAGAATGGCAGGGGATGATTGACCAGGACAGCTGGTTGCGGGCGATAAACCTTAATGGCAAAACGTTATCGTTTCTAAATCCAATTTTGCCCTCTATTTCTCCGGTTAACGCTGAACTGACTCCTCAAACTGATACCCAGTTGCAGTTAACACTGAGTCAGGGCGGGTTTTGTACAAACGATACCATCAATAGCGAAAAGGAAATTCCTAAACCCGCCCCTACGAACCAGGTTCCCTACGAGGGTGGCGAAGGATCAACACTCTACACTCAACACTCAACCAAAGAACACCTACTTTACAGCATATCGTCGCGAATTCGTCAATCTCTGCACCTTGAAGAAATTCTCAAAACCACCCTACAAGAAGTACGAGAATGGCTTCAAGTTGACCGGGTACTAATTTATCGATTTCACTCCGACTGGAGTGGTACAGTGATGGTGGAATCGGTGGGTGCTGCATGGGAGTCTCTGTCTGGCGTGGTTGTTCATGATCCCTGCTTTGAACAAACCAGTGTCGAGTCGTACAAAAACGGTCGTTTCCAAGCTACAGATGATATTTATACCGCTGGACTCTCCCCTTGTCATGTTGAACTTTTAGCCAGCTTAAAAGTTCGCGCCAATTTAGTGGTTCCTATCATTAAAGACGATGAATTATGGGGACTGCTGACGGCTCAACACTGTCATGCACCTAGACAGTGGCAAACGTCAGAAATTGAATTACTGCAACAGTTAGCGGTACAGGTAGGAATTGCGATTCAACAAGCTAGCCTATTTGAGCAGGTGCAAACGGAACTCATCCAACGTAAACGAGTGGAACTAGAACTGCAACAGGCGAAACAAGAACTAGAACGTCGGGTTGAGGAACGCACGGCTCAATTGCAGCAAAGTAACCAACAATTACAGCATGAAATTGCCGAACGTCAACAGGTAGAAACCCAATTGCGACAACAGTTAGCAGCGATTGAAGCCACCACAGAAGGAATTGCGATTCTTAACGCTCAGGGGGAGTATACTTATCTCAACCCCGCCCATGTTCAACTCTTTGGATATGATACCTCGGAAGCGTTGCTGGGGAAGTCTTGGCGACACCTGTATACTCCAGAGGAAATCACGCGATTTGAGCGCGATATTTTCCCCATTTTGCAGCAACAGGGGTATTGGCGCGGTGAAGCTGTGGCGCTACGTCAAAATGGGAGTACGTTTGCTGAGGAAGTGTCTCTAACGTTGACCCCAGAGGGTAATTTTATTTGTATCTGTCGCGATATTACCCAACGCCAGCAAACGGAAGCGGCGCTACGAACTAGCGAAGAACGATTTCGTTCCACCTTTGAACAGGTGACGGTGGGAATTACCCATACCGGATGGGACGATCGCTTTTTGCGGGTGAATCAAACGTTCTGTGATATCGTGGGATATACGCTGGATGAATTGTTGACAAAAACCTTTGTTGATATTACCTACCCTGATGACGTTGATGGGGATAAATACTATGTTAACCAGTTGTTAGCGGGTGAGATTAAGACATTCTCCATGGAGAAGCGCTACATTCGCAAAGACGGCTCAATTGTTTGGGTGAATCTCAGGGGTTCATTGGTGCGGAAATCTACCGGGGAATTGGACTATTTTGTCGGTGTGATCGAAGATATTAGCGATCGCAAGCGCACGGAAGCGGCGCTACAAGAGAGTGAACAACGGTTTCGCCAGCTTGCGGAGAACATTCATGAGGTGTTTTGGATTACAGATGTGGCAAAGTCCCAGATGATTTATGTTAGTCCAGCTTATCAACAGATCTGGGGTCGTAGTTGTCAAAGTATTTATGACAATCCTTTATCCTTTATCGAAACGATTCATCCAGAGGATCGAGATCGGGTAATCGCCGCGTTTACGAAACAGGCTAGGGGAGAGTATCACGAAGACTATCGGATTATTCAGCCAGGAGGTGAACAGCGTTGGATTCGCGATCGCGCCTTTCCGGTTTATGATGCGTCTGGACAGGTTTACCGGATTGTGGGAATTGCGGAAGATATCACCGAGGATAAGCAAGCTGAACAGGAAATTCGCCAAGCCTTAGCACGAGAACAGGAACTCAATGAACTCAAATCCCGGTTTATTTCTATGACCTCCCATGAGTTTCGCACGCCTTTAACCACAATCCTCAGTTCGACAGAATTATTAAAATATTATTCCTCGAAGTTCACAGAAGAGAAAAAACAGATTCATTTTGAGCGGATTCAATCGAATGTTCATCATATCACTCAGATGCTAAATGATATCCTCTTGCTGGGTAAAGCCGAAGCCGGAAAATTAGACTTTAACCCGGCTCAGATGGATGTACGACAATTTTGTCAACAGTTGGTCGAGGAGTTTCAACAGGGAATTGGTCGCCACCATTCGTTGTGCTTTACCCATCAGGGGCAATTGACACCCATTTCCCTTGATGAGAAATTACTGCGTCATATTCTGGGTAATTTATTATCAAATGCGCTGAAGTATTCCCCAATTGATCGTCCGGTTTGTCTGGAACTTACTTATCGCCGTAACGAATTAATTTTTCGCGTCAAAGACCAAGGCATCGGCATTTCTCAAACCGACCAACAACGCCTGTTTGAATCATTCCATCGTGGCACTAATGTAGGGAATATTTCCGGAACAGGCTTGGGACTATCCATTGTCAAAAAAGCGGTTGATCGGCATGGGGGTACAATTAGCGTTGAGAGCGAACTTGGTATGGGGACAACGTTTACCGTGGTTCTACCCAGTTCGGTCATTTCCGGATAACCGATTGAGGAGGGGTAAACAAGAATCGTCTCATTCTCCGTGACCAAAACATAAAAAGCTTAGAGGTAAAACTTATGAGTAAAATTTTAATTATTGAAGACGAAGAAGGGATTCGAGAGAACATTTATGAACTGTTATCAGCAGAAGAGTTTGAGGTACTTTTAGCAGAAAATGGTAAAACTGGCATCCAGTTGGCGCAACAGCAACGACCCGATTTAATTATCTGTGACATTATGATGCCAGAAGTGGATGGATATGGGGTGTTAACTCAGCTACGCCAAAATCTCTCCACTGAAGCGATTCCCTTTATTTTTCTCACTGCTAAATCAGCTAAAGCCGATCTGCGTCAGGGAATGGAATCTGGCGCCGATGATTATTTAAGTAAACCCTTTACCAGAGAGGCGTTACTGAGAGCGATCGCGGCGCGATTTGAGAAACAAGGGGTTCTGGAACGACACTCTCAAAAGAAGTTGGATGAGTTGCGCGGTCAAATCTGCCATTCCCTCCCCCATGAGTTATATACACCCTTAAATGGAATCATCGCTTCATCTAGTTTTTTTATCAATGAATACGATGATATTGACCGAGATGAAGCCCTAGAAATATTACAAGATATTCACACATCCAGTCAACGGTTATATCGGCTGACAAAGAATTTCTTACTCTATGCTGAACTGGAATTAATGGCAAATGATCCAGCACGGCTTCAGGCGCTACAGAGTCGTGAGGTTAAAAGTGAGAGTCAACCCCTAATTTTTGAGGTCGTTCATCAGAAAGCCAAACAAGTTGATCGAGAAGCAGATTTAGAGTTAAACCTGCAAGGAACAAAGATTTATATGTCGGAACCGAATCTGCGAAAATTGATTGAAGAACTGATTGATAATGCGTTTAAATTTTCGCCACCCGGAACAAGCGTTAGTATTCGCGATCGCGTCGAGCAAAATCGGGTCATTCTCACCATTACTGATCAGGGACGGGGGATGACATCGGAACAAATCGCCAATCTGGGAGCCTACATGCAGTTTGAGCGCAAACTCTATGAACAACAAGGGTCAGGATTAGGGTTAGCGATCGCCCAGCGTTTAGCTCAATTACATGGGGGAGAATTAACCATTGAAAGTAGTCCTGGCAAGGAAACAATGGTGCGTGTAAGTTTAGCTGGGGAATGAAAAAATCCCGTCCCCTTGTAGAGACATTGCATGAAACCCTTACTAGATGGGGGAGATGGGGGAGATAGGGGAGATGGGGAAGATGGGGAAGATAGGGGAGATGGGGAAGATGGGGGAGATAGGGAAGATGGAGGAAGAAGATTCCCCAATCAACAATAAACCATGAACCAATGACAAATGGCAAAGGACAGCGATACAATCATTTATCTTGGCTTTAGCTGACCCATCCGCTAATGTGATCTATCATGCAGCCCATCGGTTATTTTGCCGTTGAGCCTACTCATCCCGTTTTCTGCTTATGCAACTGTACACATCCCGGCGTCGAACCAAGATTGTAGCCACGATTGGTCCTGCTACCAGTCATCCAGAGGTACTCAGAGATCTGATTAAAGCAGGTGCGACAACATTGCGGCTCAACTTTTCCCATGGCACTCATGATGACCATCAGCGTAGCATTCGCCTGATTCGCCAAACGGCATTTGAACTAAATCAACCTGTGGGTATTCTGCAAGACTTACAGGGACCAAAAATCCGCTTAGGCAAATTTGAGAACGGTTCGATTACACTAGAACGAGGCGATCGCTTCACCTTAACCAGTGAACCCCTAATCGGGACTCAGGAGATCAGTTCCGTTACCTATCCCCCCCTCGCTGATGAAGTCCCCAACGGCGCCACGATTCTCTTGGATGATGGCAGAGTCGAAATGCAGGTCGAAGAGATTAATCGCGAGAAACGCGCCTTACATTGTCGGGTCGTTGTCGGTGGTAAACTTTCTAATAGCAAAGGTGTAAACTTCCCCGGTGTCTATCTCTCCATTCGTGCCCTCACCGATAAAGACCGCCGGGATTTGATGTTTGGCTTAGACCAAGGGGTCGATTGGGTCGCCCTTAGCTTTGTGCGTAATCCCCAGGATGTCCTGGAGATAAAAGAACTGATTACCAGCGCCGGGAAAGATGTCCCCCTTGTTGTCAAAATTGAAAAGCACGAAGCCATAGAACAAATGGACGCTATCCTCTCCCTCGCCGATGGGGTGATGGTGGCGCGGGGTGACTTAGGGGTAGAATTACCCGCTGAGGATGTGCCTATCTTACAAAAGCGGCTAATTACCACCGCCAATCGTTTGGGAATTCCAGTAATTACCGCTACCCAGATGCTGGATAGTATGGTCAATTCCCCGCGTCCCACCCGTGCAGAGATTTCCGATGTGGCGAACGCGATTCTCGATGGTACTGACGCGGTTATGCTGTCCAATGAAACCGCCGTGGGGAACTATCCCGTCGAAGCCGTATCCACGATGGCAAAAATTGCCACCCGTATCGAACAAGAGGAAATTGTGCGGAATCTAGAAGACACCCGCCGTTCAATTCCCAATGCGATATCTCAGGCGGTGGGTCAAATTGCTGAACAGTTACAAGCCTGTGCGATTATGACCCTCACCAAAACGGGTTCCACAGCACGAAATGTCTCCAAGTTTCGCCCCTCCACTCCAATTCTGGCGGTAACCCCCCATGTAGATGTGGCGCGACAATTGCAACTGGTGTGGGGAATTCGCCCCCTATTGGTGCTGGATTTACCCTCAACGGGTCAAACCTTCCAAGCCGCAATTAATGTCGCCCAAGAAAAACAGCTTGTCGCCGAGGGAGATTTGGTGGTGATGACAGCAGGGACATTGCAAGGGGTACCGGGTTCCACGGATTTAATTAAAGTGGAAGTGGTCACGGCTGTCCTGGGTCAAGGGATTGGCATTGGTAAAGGGTCAGTGAGTGGATTAGCGCGGGTGGCGTATAGTGCGGGAGAGGTGAACAACTTTAGTCCGGGTGAAATCCTGGTGGTTCCGTCAACCAGTGCGGATTTTGTCGATACCATGCGTAAAGCCTCCGGAGTGGTGACGGAGGAAGATAGTTTAACCAGTCACGCGGCGGTGATTGGAATGCGTTTGGGAGTTCCGGTGATTGTTGGCGTGAAAAATGCGACTCAGCGGATTCGGGATGGGGCGATTATCACTCTGGATACGCAGCGAGGTTTAGTCTATTCTGGGGCGATGGCGGCGAGTCCAGCTAGCAGTGGGGCGGTCATGGTTTGATTGCTGTAGGGGCGGGTTTAGGGACTTGCGTTTCGCTATTGATGATAACCTTTGTACAAAACCCGCCCTGAGATGGTGCTTCTGTGAAAATACCGCCTTCGAGTTAACATCGGTGGGTTACGGCAGATAGTTCATTGAAGGGCTATCGCTTCTGTGAAAATACCGCCTAACCCACCCTACTCATCCACAATTCAAGGCTATCGCTTTGTTTGATAAACTTGTACCGGTCGATCAATTCCTTTAAATCGATACTCGCCCATTTGCTGCAATCCTTGCTTGTTTGTCAGTAAAGCATAAGCATCTTCACTGATCACACATTCTCCAGGTGGGCAAATGGCTTCCATTCGAGCCGCCAAATTAATGGTTGCGCCTAAGGCAGTATATTCGACCCGTTGAGAACTCCCGACATCTCCCACTACGGCTTTTCCACTATTCACAGCAATCCGTAATTGTATGGGTTCGAGTAATAATCCATTCGTATTTAGTCTATCTAAACGATTCAGCATTCCCTTCGCTGTCGCCAAGGCGCGGTCAGCATGATCCGGTTGAGATTCAGGAGCGCCAAAAAATGCCATAATGCAATCGCCAATATATTTATCGAGGGTGCCATTAAAGGCAAAGAGTTCTTGTAGCATCTCCTCAAATAAACTATTGAGTAATTGAGCAATCTGGACTGGACTTAAGCGTTCTGAGAGGGCTGTAAAGCCGACAATATCGGCAAATAGGATACTGATTTCGCTTTCAGCGGCGGGTAAACGACCATCGGGTAAGGTACGATAGGCAATCAGTTGCTGAACCACGGCGGGGGAGTGATAGCGTTCTAGCCGTTGGCGAATCATTTCTTCGCTGGTGAGTTTCTGGGTCAAGAGCCAGCGTTGTACACTGGATGCCACGAGGTTGGCTAGAGTGGAAAAAAAGCTGAGGTCTTCTTCGCCTTCTTGCGTCCAATGGGTTGATGAGTGATGGGCGTCGGCATAGAGTACCCCAACTACCTTATTTTCATCCCAAAGGGGAACCGCGATCGCACTGCGAATTCCTTTGTACAGGATACTGACTTCTCCCTCAAAACGTTGGTCAGCTTGAGCATCGGCGGTTTGAATCGCGACTTTTTCGGTAAAGACTTTTTGACAGATACTCCGACTAATCCAATGACTGGACTCGGCTAAACTTTGCTGCTGATTGATGTTTCTGGATGCCGCATTGAGTAATTCGAGTTGCCTTGTACCCGTTACATCCACCAATAAAGCAATCCGTTCGATGCTTTCGAGATAGCGAAAGACCACATCCTTGACCCGTGAGAAAATGGCTTCGATGGATTCAGCCCCACTTAAACCCTTGGCTATCTCGACCAAATCCTTCAGCCGAGCAATGGTTGTGTCCTTAACGCTAAGTTCATCCCCTTTATCTTTGGCTTGTATCCATTGCTGTTGCAATTCTTTGACACTGCGAAGGATGGTGGCTTCTGCGGGTATCTGTTCGACGGGGACTGTGTTGGTTCGTGGAGACGGAGTTGCTAAAACAACCACAAGGCTGACATCCCCCAACCAAATCACATCGCCGTTTTTCACCAGTTGCGGCGAGGTAATCTGACGTTCGTTCAGTAGCGTCCCGTTTTTGCTCCCCATATCCTTAATCATCCAGTTGTCGGTTGCCGTTTTCAACAGCCGAGCATGATATCGGGATACTCCCTCGTAGGGCAAGGTTAGGTCGCACTCGGGTAAGCGACCAATAGTAAATACATCCTGATTTACTGTCACCGTTTTTTCGGTTTTTCCTTGGTGCAGGCGCAGTTTGAGTTCAGCCATACCTAGATACGTCCTGGAAGCGAATATGGGGCGAAAAACGTTTTTTTATAATCTCTCATCCCGTAGATTAATCTTAGTGCATTGATTTAGAAACACCTGTGAGGGGTGATCAAGCCGTCATACATCAGGAGGGACGCTCCCACAGAACCTCTGTATCCTGTCATAAAATGTAGTATTTTCTCGCATCAGTGACTTTTTTTGGATAGAGACGTACCATTTTCTGTCTTTTCAGCATACATTCAAATCCCCGTTCCGATCGCATGAGATAAAACCCTGCAATCCGGATTACACAGCTTCTACCTGAAAAGCTGATTAGGCGCAACGTTTACGTCCGGACAACATTCAACATTATAATGATAGGCGCATTACTAGACCAACGTTACCAAGTGGTTCAGGTTCTAGGGCAAGGTGGATTTGGTCATACTTATCTAGCACAAGACACCCACCGACCTGGCAACCCGACTTGTGTGGTTAAACATCTCAAACCTGCCACCAGCGAACCTGACTTTCTGCAAACTGCCAGACGCCTGTTTAATGGAGAAGCTGAAACCCTGGAAAAGCTTGGTACTCATGACCAGATTCCCCGGTTGTTAGCTTACTTTGAGGATAACCAAGAGTTTTACCTAGTCCAGGATTTCATTGCCGGACATCCCCTGAGTGTAGAACTGCAACCGGGTCAACGTTGGCAGGAAGACCAGGTGATTCAACTGTTACAAGAAGTTTTATCCATCCTGGAATTCGTCCATAGTAATCATGTTATCCATCGAGATATCAAACCGGATAATTTAATCCGCCACGCGATAGATAATAAGCTGGTTCTGGTTGACTTTGGCGCGGTGAAGCAAGTGCAAATGCCATCGATCATGGCTCAAGCCGCCGTCAGTGATACTGTGGGTATTGGTACGCCCGGTTATATGCCGAGTGAACAGGGACAAGGTAGACCCCGCCCCAACAGTGATATTTATGCGTTAGGCATGATTGCTATCCAAGCGCTGACGGGGTTAAGTCCAACTCAGTTGGTTGAAGATCAAGAGACGGGGGAGATCATCTGGCAACAATATGCTGAAGTTAGTCCAGGGTTAGCCATTATCGTGACGAAGATGGTGCGTCACTATTTTAAGTATCGCTATCAGTCGGCAACTGAGGCGCTGCAAGCACTCCAGGCACTCACCCATCCTCACGCCCCCCAAAATTGGGCAGTCTTGGTGAACCATAAAGGACGTTTTTATCTGACTGAAACGTTTCGTTTTCTAGGGAAACTGGCAAAACCTTCCCTGAACGCATCCCATCACGCTAATCCTACTCCTACTGCTCCGCCATCCACCATCCCAGCACCTCGATCTGCGAATTCCGACCAGAAGACAGTAACCGTTGCTCCGGTGAATCATTCCCCATCGCCTGTCAGTTCCTCGTCTTCCCAAAGTCCTATTGCTGACTCGCCTCGCACCGTATCCATATTAATTGGGGTAGGCGCTTTTGCCCTAGGCGCGATCGCGATTTCGGGGATTAACCGATTATCAACATCGCCAACGACGCCGCAAAACAATGTAGAACTCACCCAGAATCAACTTCAATCTGAAGCCACAAATCCACCTTTACCAAAACCGCCAACCCATCTCCCTAAATCTGAATCTGAAACCCATCCACCTGAACCTGAACCCGCCCAGAGTTGCGTCATTGTTACCACACCCACCAATTTACGCTCGTTGTCTGGACGCAAGAAAACGGGGACGGTTTTCCCAAAAGATACTCAACTTACTCTGACTGGAAAAGAAGAAGACGGTTGGATAGAAATTAGTGAACCTGAGCCAGGTTGGATCTGGAAGCGTCGAACCAAAAATACTTGTCCAGCCAATTAAGCTGTTTTTAGGGTTAATTTACTTATTTTATTATTTCTCTGGAGAATTTGTCTGGGTAATAAACGCTCCATAATAACTGCTGAAGCGCCAAAATTGTATTAGAGGAGCCATTATAAATTTATTAATTTTTTCTAAAATATAGTGTTGAATTGCTTCAAGTCTTAAAGAACTCGTAGCCGTCATGTCAATCGGTGTGAATACTTTCATGATTGAGTCTCCGAGATTTGCTGAAGAGAGCTGACAAGATTTTTGCATCCCTGGCGGGTTGTTGCTCTGGGCGTGCCAGACGTGAGGAATCAGGGACAGAGCGCATGATCAAAACCCCCTTTATTGTATTTTAGGTTAAATTCGTTACTTTTTTTCCTCAATCCATCGGCTAAAGGCGACGCGATCGCGTCTCTATCGCTAGTCTCCATGATTTGTGAAAACAGATAGAGACGGAAAAGCCTGTCCAGTAAGGATTTTCACGGACTTGGTCAGAGGGGGTATTGGGTCATATCAAGTCCGGTCAGTACCTAGACATAAATACTGTCCGTTGTGTTAAGAAATGTTAAAAAGCGTCAAATCCTTACCGTTCGCTATTTCCTGTACCCTTGTCCTCATGCTCACAAAGGACAGGGCAATTAAGTCTTCGTGCTGATTTTTTCCGTAAAATGGCGGATGCCTCTTGAGTCGAAAAAGGATAGGTTTATTATTTAATCGTTGAAATATCAGTAATTTTACGTAAATAGATCGGTGGGAATCGGGAGTATTTTATGGTAAGAGATAAATGCACTTAAGTAAGGGTATCAATAGGTATTGTGGAAAATACCTAAATCTTTATCCTGGCTTTATGGGAATTTCAGAAAACCTGTTAGATAATGGTCTATAAGTCGAGGCGGATCTTGCATTGTGTTTAAATTTACGATTGTCATCACCACCTACAACCGTTTGTCTCTGCTGAAACGAGCCGTTGAATCAGCATTGGCACAAACGTTACCCTGTGAAGTGATTGTTGCTGACGATGGTTCCTCTGATGGTACAGAGGCATACATCCGTAGTTTAGGCGATCGCGTGGTTTATCACCGCAATCCCGTTAACTTGGGACATTGCGCCACGATGAACGCCGCCGTTAAGCTAGCGCAAGGGGATTGGATTAAACCCATTGACGATGATGACTATCTTGCCTCTAATTGTATTGAGGAATTAACTAAGGCGATCGCCAGATACCCCCAAGCCGTTCTCTGTTCTAGTCAAGCGATACAAGTTAACGAGAATGGTAGAGAAGTATCACGTACCCAACCAATCAGCGATCGCAACATCAATTATGTGCCTCAGACTGAGGTTCATTATCGGATGCTTTTAGAGCAACTTCCCTTTGGGACACCTGTACAAGTTGCCTTTCGCAAAGATGCCTTTGTCAAATCGGGGGGATGGGATTCCAGCTTTGAAGTGAACTATGATGATATTGACTCGTGGGTGAAAATTGCCCAATATGGAGATGCCATCTTAGTCAATCAGCATTTAGCCTACCGGACGTTATGGCATCAAGGGAATCATCTCAAGTTTTCCCTCCAACAGCGTCTGCAAAAGCATATCTCGATTAAAGAAAAAATTTATAAATTTGTCCATCCCAAGTATCGTGATTCTCTGCCCTCGTTGCAAGATATTCAGGATTTTTTGACATTGTACTGGAGTTTAGTGGGCTTCAAGCAAGGGAAATTTGATCAGGCGCTTTCCCTGTTATTTCCCGCTTTGTTTTCTCGGAAAGGTTGGCAACTCTTAACTCAAGTTATTTACGCTCGCAAATTCTATCCCACGTCCCAGCAAGATTGCCAAGAACCCAGACCCAAGCCGATGCCTTTATTCTCTGAAATATAGAGACGTTGGCTGCAACGTCTCTACATGATTACTTACTCTCCTCTTTGGTTTTAGAGTTTGCCTGAGATTTCTTGAATTGCTTATGAGCGAACCAACCGAGTCCCAACAATCCAAATGCGGCGGACGAACCCGGTTCAGGAACCGACTGGGGTTCTGAATCTAGAGCTTCTAGTGCATCGTCGGCGAGTTGTGCATGGGCAACTGTGGTTGGGTGAATACCATCCCAGAACAAATACTCATCTGGGTTATCACAGACTTCAAACTCTTGTGTTCCATCTAATTTACCGTCATCCTTGAGGGGATGAATGCAAGGGTCGGTGACATTAGTGAAACCCTTGGCTTCTGGATTGGCGATGGTTTGATTCAGGAGCGAAAAAGCATCAAGCTGTGCAATATTGATGTTATCCAATTGGCTCAAGCTAGCTAGACTTGTGTCTAATAGAGTGTTATGGGTTTGAGATAAGAATGTCAGGGTATTGGATACATCCTCGCCAGCATCAAGTGCGCGAGGGGTTTTACCCAAATCTGGCAAGTTCGGGACAAGGAAATTACGCGCTCCTAAATCATAGAGTGTTTGTACCGCTTCGGCTAAATTTCCTACTGTTTCCATCGGGTCAGGGTCAGACACAAGCTGGTAATCGTTAGGACCTCCCCATACAATATAGAGTGCGTCCTCATTGGCTTGTTGATCCGCTACCGCTAGATCATCTTCAAACCAATCAACCTGAGTTAATATTCCCGGTATCAGTTCACCCAACTCACCAACCCCTTGGCTTCCAGTTTGCGCCGCACCGAAGGCGAAGTTCACGCTGTTGGTAGCTGTCGCACCATTAAAGAAGGGGCTAACTTGAGGTTGACCGTTAATGATTGTGATGGGAGAAGGGATAGGCAAATCGGGAGACAGCACAGATAATTCCGTAGAAGGTGTGAGATCTATGTCCAAAGCCTGTGCTAAATAATCGCTCCAAACTAAATCATTAGAAAACCGTCCCTCCTCGTCGTAGGGAGGAACAGGAGGTTCAACGGGCGGTATTTCAGTACCAGGAGGTATTTGTTCAGGCGGTAGGTTATTGGCAGCTGTTGTGGCATTGAAAATATTACCCGGATCTGAGAGACTATCACCAAAGACATACATTTTGCTGAATGTAGCCGCTAAAGTCTCTGTGGGCAACATGAAGGAAAATACAGTAAATCCTAGAGCAAAAATTGGTTTTTTCATGAGAGGTCTTAACCGTTGTGTCTAATTTGAACAATGAGGATGTGGCATAGACTCCTGGGGAAACCGAGGGATTGTCTGTGCCTCAATTGGTTTGTATGCAGATGATTTTGATGAATCTTGATGCGGTTATAACCAACCCAGCCTACCCACCATTTGGTCTGGGATTGTTATAGTAGAGAGTGATATCGATAAAAGGTACAAGGGTGATAAAGCATAAGCATCACCCAGTTGTACTAAAAATCCTATACCCGTACTTTGGACAAAATACCGACTATGAGCAAAAGTTTCAAGAGCAAAACTTTCAAGAGCAAAACTTTCAAATCAGTTTTCAACTTTACTCCTAAAACGCAAATGTTGCAGCGCTTGTTTAAATAAATGCATAATTCTTCACTAACAAACACCCTGCTTAAACTAACTACATATTACATTAGCTTAACAAAGCTGTAAAGGCAACACAACTGTCAAAAATAAATGTGGAAAAACATATAATAGTAATAATAATTTTAATTTTCGTCAACCCCCGATCAGGTGATGACATTTAAATATCCGGACATAGCCACGCAAGCCATCTCCAGAATCTTATCGGAAAAGCGTTCCGCCTATCATCGAAATGCGGCGATCTTGGACGTACAAGAACCCATTACCAGTGCGCCGCCAGAGGTACGTCGGATTATAGAGAGAGTGTTACAAGCCGAAAAAGATAAACTTTATATGAAGACCCCCCGCCATATCAATGATGACATCTTGAGAATTGTCAAGGAAGAAGTGCAATGAAGCTGAGGTCAATCCGGCTGTGCAATTTTCGCCAGTTTTATGGAAAGACACCCGAAATAACTCTGGCAACAGGCGATCGCAATACAACGGTGATTCATGGTAACAATGGTGCTGGAAAGACGACGCTATTAAATGGCTTCACTTGGGTACTGTACGAGAAATTCACGGCGGCGTTCGCGTCTCAAGAACAATTGGTGAATAAACGGGCAATTAGTGAAGCAGCTTGGAAAGAGTCGGTAGAATGTTGGGTGGAAATTGGGTTTGAGCATCAGAATAAACGCTATCAGGCAAAGCGACTCTGCCGCGCCTACAAGACAGAAGCAGGTGTGGAACAGGGGAAAAGTGAGTTATATTTGCAAATTGCCGATGATGATGGTCGCTGGCTGCTACCGCAACAATTGCCAGAAGATATCATTGGGCGTATCTTACCTGCAAGCTTACATCAATACTTCTTCTTTGATGGAGAACGCATCGAGAAAATTGCCCGATCTGATAAGAAAGCCGACATTGCTGAAGCGACGAAGACATTGCTCGGCGTTGAGGTGTTAAATCGCTCAATTAAGCATCTCAAGGAAGCCAGAAAAACCTTGGAAGCTGAGTTATCGTTAATCGGCGATTCGCAAACCAAAAAACTACTCAAAGAGCAAAAGCAACTGGAACAAAAAAGTCACACCCTGGCAAATCGCCAAGTTGAAATTGAACAGGAATTAGCCCACCATGATGAAGTCAAGCAAACCTTGAGTAGTCGCTTATTAGAACTCGGTGGCGCTCAAGAGTTGCAACAGCTACGGGATGAACTGGAAGCCCAACAAACATTACATCGAGAGCAGCTTAAACAGGCAAAAGATAACCTTAAACGCGCCCTGTCTACACGTAGCTATACTGTATTATTATCCCCAGTAATCACAGCGTTTCAGTCCATTGTCGAAGACTTGCGATCGCGTGGCGAACTTCCGGTTGGGATTAAACAGCAATTTGTCCAAGATTTACTGCATAGTCAGCATTGTATCTGTGGCACTCAATTACAGGAAGGAACCCCAGCCTATCAACAGGTTGCCGCTTGGATGGATAAAGCGGGATTAGCTGATGTGGAAGAAACCGCGATTCGCTTAGGGGTACAGGTTGGTGAAATTGAACGGCAAATCCCCGATTTTTGGGCAGAGGTGGATCAGCAACAGATCATTCTCTCTCAAGAACGAGCGGAACTCTCTCGCATTGAAACTCAATTGGATGATATTAGGAAGAAGCTGATCACGTTTCCGGATGAGGATATCAGTAAACTGCAACAACGCTTAGATGAAATTGATACAACCCTGCGGGATTTAACTTTAGAAAAGGGCGCAAATCAGCAGCAAATTGAACGATTGGCGACAGATATCCAAGCCATCGTCAAGCAAATCTCCAAGCATCAAATGAATGAGGCAAAGCAGGCTTTGGCACAGCGGCGGATTGCGGCAACTCAGGACGCGATTGAACGATTGATTGAAGTTAGAACTCGACTAGATAATCAGTTTCGCACGTCTTTAGAACGGCGAGTTCAGGAGATTTTTACAGGTATTTCGTTTACCCCCTATCTGCCTAAACTGAATCAGAACTATGAATTAATCTTAGTGGAAAAAACCTCTGGAAATGAAGAACTTGTGGCGGCGTCTACGGGAGAGAACCAAATTCTCAGCCTTTCATTTATTGGCGGAATTATTGATCGGGTGCGGGATTGGATTCAAGAACAGGCGCTGATGGGACCCGATAGCAGTACATTTCCCATTGTTATGGATTCACCCTTTGGTAGTTTAGATGAAATTTACCGCCGCCAAATTGCCCAAACCCTGCCCACGTTAGCCAATCAGTTAGTTGTGTTAGTCACCAAAACACAATGGCGAGGAGAAGTGGCGCAAGAGATGGAACCCTATATTGGGCGAGAATATGTCCTGGTTTACAATTCACCGAAACCAGAGTGCGATCGCGATCGCATGGAACTGGGAGGTGTTTATTATGATTTAGTTAAACCCAGTCCGAATGAGTTTGAATATACAGAAATTGTGGAAGTGGAGTATGTGTTTTAGGGTCATTTGCCATTTGTCATTTGTCATTTGTCATTTGTCATTTGTCATTTGTCATTTGTTAGAGAACATTGTAGGGGCGGGTTTAGCCGTTTAATTTGGGTATCTACCAATAATCTTTCAACAAAACCCGCCCTTTGTCAAAAGAGGGGATATTCACTACATTAGGTTACAGTTTTTCCGGAAGACTCCCATCGATTTCGATTACTGGATCGGTGTTCTAGGAAAACAACCCGCTTAAAAGTCGCCTAGCTAATCGCTTTGATCGGGGTTTTGAGGAGAGAAATCCAGCCATAATTCGCCGCATCATCCAGCGCCGGGCTGTGGGATGCAATAAATAAAATAGGCGTCGAAAACCAATATAAAATAACCCCACCATTATTAAAACAGCGATTAGCATCCAAGGGCTATTCAGGAAAACTGGGATAAAGGGAATAACTAGCAGCATAGCAATCAGCAACGCCAATCCCAAAGCTAGTCCATTGATTAACCGAGTTAACGGCAGAAATGAACCAAAACGCAACTGATGCATGATTTGTTCAATTAACCAATAATGCGCCGCTGAAATCTGATGGGAAAACTTGGGACGTTCTAGACAATTGCGCTGGATTTGATGCATAATATCACCATCCATACCAATCACACTTCGCATTAGCGCCTCTTGGGAGTTTCCGCGCTGATAGTAGGTACAAAAGCTGAGTCCCGATTGCCAACGGTTTTCGTCATCAATGAGAGCGAAATATCGCAAATCTGTGAGCAATTGGCGGGAAAGCTTCAGCGAATTCCCCATCTGTTGAGCCTGTTGAATGTGTTGTAAACTCTCTTTATCTAACGTGAAGCGAATTCCGTGAAACAGAACCTGAGAGCGAGAAATGCGTTCTACCTCGATTTGGATACAAGAGGCGATCGCTAAATTCTGACGTGGAGAAAGCAGGTGAGACGGCGATGCTAAACGAGGATGCTGATTCATAAACGTCAAACCCTGTTTCCTTTTCCCTGCGTGCAGCGCTATACCTTATGACTTATGTAGTGTAGCTTTGATTAGACCAATAATAAACTCCAACAGTCCGCGCCATTGGCGTTCACTGGCGATGACTCCTTCTCGGTGAATTTGCAGAATGACTTCTTTCTGGGGATGGTGAAACAGGGATTGATCATAACGGTTGATCACATCGCCATCGAGTTGAATCACGGTTTGAGCGCAAATCGTATCCGTGGCGATCATCCGTTGAATCATCTCAACTTGATCGGGTTGTTGAGAGACTAAACGTAGTACCGTCTGATTCCGATCATCCAAAGCGGTTTTGAGTTCCGCCAGTTTACGCAACCCGCGTAAAAAACGACAGTTCCCTAACAGGCGTTGAATAGCAACAATTGTTTCTGGACTTTTTAGATCCAGAGGATTGGGGAGACGAGTGGGAGTACGCTCAAAGTCATGGGCGAAACTGGAGTTATCCTGCTCATACACCGTCGGATCATGAAGTTCCGAGGTTGGATCATTCAACAGCCCTCGATACTCCCGTTCTAGACTGGTACGTAACTCCAGGTAGCGATCGCGTAATGATTCGTGGATACCTTGTTGTTCTAGATACCCTGGCGAAATCGGATAAATATCCCGGTAGGCTTCCCAGGCAATAAACTTATGACCACTAATATGATCTACCACGATCGTATTCACTTCTAGCGCTGTGAAGTCGATCAGTGTGTCACCCAACGACTGCAAGAAGTGATTGATGTTTCGATTCACACCCGAATTATTGCCTCGGGTTTTAGAGGCGGGTACATCTGAATGCTCTTGTCGATTGCGATTGGTCATCAACCCACACCTTTTTAGAACACCTGTTCAGTCATCCAATCATCTACCGAAATTTCCCCAAAATGGAAACCTTCGTGACTCAACATTCAATTGTATCGCTCTACGCCGTCGGAATCTCTCCCCCCGCTCCCAGACGTGCCATGGCACGTCTCTACATTGCTTCCCCTAGGGTTCATGTTTTTTATCCTGAAAGGAGCTAGGGGGTGGAGGTGGTGGTGGTTCTCCTTGCTGCGTTGATTTGGATTTCTCCTCCCAATTCTCCTCCTCTGGATGGCTTAGGGGATCAAAATCGTCCATGGAAAATTCGTCCAAGGAGAGTTCCTCGAATTCATAATCCGGCTCATTCACATTTTCGGCAGATTGGTTTTGATCCCCCAACAAATCCATGGGATCAGATGATTCTGACGTCAGTTCTTTTTCCTCAGCCTCTTCTGGTAAAGCACCTAACCCTTCCAGAGGATCACTGGTAGACTCAGTGGTTTGGCTTTCACTCAAGTCTGACCATTCAATCTCACTATCAACCTCAGTTAAATCAGAATAGGGTTCAAGTTCCTCAACGGCAAATTCATCCCAGTCTTCCTGAATATTTAACTCCGGGGGAGACTCCTCAACAGGTGGAGGTGCAGCAAAGGGGTCAAAGTCTTCTACTAAGTCACCCCAGTCTTCATCCGTCTCCATCTGGGCAAAAGAGCGATCGCCTAATTCTGGTTCATCGACTACCCAGTCATCCCAGTCGGTATCGTCGTCAGTATCTTGGAGTTCTGCTAAGGAGTCCAAACTGGGCATTTTTTTAGCTGATTCCGGTTCCCTCGGTGTGGGTTCAATGTCGGTTTGGGGTGGGATATCCGGTTCAGCCGAGGGGGGCGACTTCAATTCCTCAAGTTCCAATGTTCCCCAATCTTCGTTGAGAACTTGCCAGTCTTCCTCATCTAACTCCGCTTCGCGGCGATCCGATAGCGGTTCTGGTTCGGCTTCAATGAATTCATCTCTCGCATCCTCCTCAGTGATTGAGGACTCTTCATCCTCTAGCGGTGGGGGTGGAGGAGGGGGTAATGACTCAAGCAAATCTAGCACCGAGTCATCCTCATCTTCTTCCTCGTCTTCCTCTTGTTCCTCCCAAGCTGTTGTTGTCTCTGGCGAGGGAGTCGATTCAGGAGATACCTGTTCCTGAATATCCGGAGTCGTCAAATCTGGCGTTTGGGCGGTCAATTCGGCGGCGGCTACTCCCGCATCCGGTGGGGTGGCTGTCTCTGGCGGGGGAATGGATAAGGGCGGGTATTCTATCTCACTCAACCCTGTCTTTTGATCTTGCAGCGCGATTAAAATCTCAAATAGCTTTTGCAAACTTTTAAGATTATTCTCAACAAGCTGATTGCCTTGCGCCACCTGGTCTAAATGAAAGGGGAGGAGATCTCGATAGGGACCATTGCCAATAAACTGATCCCCAATCTCATTCGCGATCGCTCCCTCAATCGTATTAATTTGAGTCCGCAGGCGATAACCGGGTTGGGCGGCTGTTTCGGCGTGTTCCTCAGCATCAGACGCCACCCAGGTTGTAATTTTCAACTGAATGGCTTCCGCTAAAGCCCCAGCAAACGCTTCTTGAACCTTGCCTGCTTTAAGTTGTTGCCTAAAGTCCTCACTCGACGCCATAATACACTCACCGAAAAAATTAGGGTTGGTAAGGGGAAATATGGAAGCCCCTGTCATTTATGCATGGGGAAGAAATCTTTCCCCTTACGCCAACAACTGCCCGACAGGGCATCCTTTATATTCAAGATTAAGGTAAATTATCCTGACTCGAAGGCGACAACGCCGGATTGTTCTCCCGAAGTCGCGGTTGGGTTGACTGTTGGGGTTGATATTGCACACGAGTCAACACGGTAAAGAGTTGTTGCAAGTTTTCCAGATTATTCTGGATAATCTGGCGTCCTTCCTGAACTTGCTGGGTATGAAATTGGCGTAGTTCCGTGTAGGGACCATTACCGATAAATTGAGATCCTACCTCATTATCGATGGAGCCTTCCACAATATTAATCCGGGTACGCATACAGGAATTAGCCGCAGGCTTCTCTGTTTGTGGCGAATTGGCGGAAGCCACCCAGGTCGTAATTTCCAACTCAACCGATTCAGACAAGGCTAGGGTAAAGGCATCGCCAATGTTTCCTGACCTTAGTTTCTGTTTGAATTCTTCGCTGGTTGTCATGTAATTAATCTGCTCCAGCTATATCAGCTCAACAATATACTCAAAGTGCTTTGACTATAGCAAACTTCCGCCTCTACTCTCTACCTTCCCTGTTCCCTGTTCCCTGTTCCCTGTTCCCTGTTCCCTGTTCCCTGTTCCTTGACTACCAAAAATCTGTCACCTGATAACCCAGCTCACTCAGCATCTGATACAACAGGGGTAAACTGAGACCAATAACATTACTATGACAACCGTCTAGTTTTTCGACAAATAAGCCGCCCCGCCCTTCTAGCGCAAAGCAGCCCGCACACTTAAGCGGTTCACCTGTCGCCACATACGCTTCAATCGCGCGATCGCTAACATTGGCAAAGTAGACTCGTGTTATCCCACAACGGACAATTGTTTTGTCCTGGGATAAGTCAATTAAGGCATGACCAGTATAGAGTTCACCCACTTTACCCCGCATCATTTGCCACCGAGCGATCGCCTCTTGAGGATTGGCGGGTTTACCGTGGATCTCACCCTGAATGCTTAACACTGAATCACAGCCTAACACTAGCGCATCGTTAAATTTAGGCGCAACGGTTTGGGCTTTTTGCAATGCTAACGTCTTGACCAACTCTACCGGATCAGTAACCTTAACCTGAGATTCATCAAAATCACTCTGACAAACGATGGGTTCAATGCCAGCATTTTGCAATAAACGGCGGCGTGCTGGCGAAGCGGAGGCTAAAACGAATTTTGTCATTCGTCTTATGTCCTTTGTCATTTGTTGCATTAATCTTGACAAATACCCCCTCATCTAGTAAACGTTAAACGAACTAACGACTTGGGTAAACAAGTCTTGCACTTTATCCCAACGTTCTTCAGTGGTTGAAGCATTCAAGGTATAGAGCTTGTCATGACTGATCACGGCTGTGGCTAGGTCATGCCGATTTTGACTGGGAAGTTTGACGCTATATTCAAGAAGATAATAGGTTTTGTCTCCCGTATCGCGAGCTTTGGCATCAACTAATTCAACTTGACGATTGGAATTCGCCGCCGAAAGCACATTTTTCTGGAGTTGGTAACCGACTTTCCCAGGCGTTCCTAAATCGGTGAGGGTTGTATTCTCTGGAACGGGGTTAATCACCACGCTGACATTTTCGGTTGGCTCGATCAAATCCCGAAATACGACATCGGGTCCATCAGTGACTTTAATCGGCACCCAACCATTTGGATAGAGAAACTCATAACCGTCAGCCGTATCGACATAGCTTTTCAGTCCACTAACACCGACAGTGCAGCCATGCAGACTTAAGCTCAATACTAGCAGCAAAATGGCGGCAATGGTCTTGAGCATCTTTTTATCCTTTGAATTGGTGCATTCTTATTGTCTCATCTTCCGGGTACACTCATGATCAAGATAGGTCATGTTGGCTTGGACAGGGTTAAGGTTATAGCACTACGCATTGAGGTTAGGACAATACAATTGGGTGAAAAGGCAACAGGCAACAGGCAACAGGCAACAGGCAACAGGAGAATATCCTAATGTATCGCCGTAGTACTATAACGAGGAACCACTTGGGGAAGGTTTACGTCGGCAGAGTGTAAAACTCTCACGCTTAACCCTCTTAAGATTAAACCGAAAAACCAAAACAACGATGAACTCAACCTATCGCATACTGACCATTTTTGGATTAATAACTGTCCTGACGGGATTCTCCGAAGCGGTTCACGCTCAACAGCCAATCAGGGTTGTGCAAGAAGCCTCGTCAGAGGAGTTAACAGCCGTGGAACTGTATAACCAAGGCGTCGATAAATTGGAAAAGGGTGATTATGCTGGTGCGATTTCTGACTTCGCCGATGCATTACAACTGAATCCCGAAGATGCGGATACCTACTATAATCGTGGCTACGCTTATCATAGTCTGGGTAATTACGATGCTGCGATTTATGACTATACCCAAGCGATTGAGTTAAATCCCGATTTCAGTCAAGCCTATAGTAACCGAGGCTATACCCATTTTGTGCGCCGGGATTATCAAAAAGCGATCGCGGATTTCACGAAGGCGATCGAAATTAACCCGGAAAATGACACGGCGTATATTAGTCGCGGCAATGTTTACGACGAGTTAGGTAATTCTGAAGCGGCTCTCGACGATTACGCCAAAGCGCTGGAAATCAACCCCGAAAATGCTCGCCTTTATTATAATCGGGGGCTAACCCGCAATCGCTTGGAACAATATGAAGACGCGATCGCTGATTATACTAAATCAATTGAACTGCAACCCACCTTTGCTGAAGCGTATTACAATCGGGGACTGACTCAATTCCAATTAGAGAACATTGAAGAAGCCACGGCTGATTTGCAGAAAGCGGCTGAACTTTTCCAAGAACAAGGCAGATCAGACAGTTATCAAAGTGTTATGAATGCATTGCAAGCGATGCAAGGGGAAGCAAACCCCTGACCCTACTGATTTTGGCAAGTTAGGCTAAATCGAACGAATGTTTCGCGTAATCTTTGATCAGATTTCACTTCATTGTTAGTCCAAAATCGCTGGATTAACAGGGGTGTTCCCGATTTAGGGATTCGCAGAACTTAGCTAATGCTGGATACAGAGACAGCGACGTACATTAATCCACTAACTAAAACTAGAGCCGCAATTCCTAGAAATACATAGTTACGTTGCTCGGTTTTGGTTGGTGGTTCTGCTTGGTAAACTTTCGGTTCACGGGCAAAGTTATTTAAACGTCCGCCTTCTTCTGTGGTATATGGCATGAATGATAACCTTCTTTACTCAACTTATAGAATTGTAACAAACTCTCAGTATAAATACTCTCTTATTTGGATAAGAAATTGTTATAGTCGCTAAAAAGCGGTTCTAGCCCTCTAATAACCGTTGCACGTAAATCGTTACATCAGGAAATGCTAAGGGCTGAATTTCTCCCGTCGTCAGGGTTAATTGGCGGGTATAGTCACCATCGACAGGTTCACGAAACACTTTCAGGTGTCGGTTTTTTAAGTTGACAACCCAATAATCCTCAATTCCAGCAGTGGCGTAAGCCCTGCGCTTGATCTCCAAATCTTTGGCAAGGCTGGTGTTAGCAAACTCAATCAGCCAAAAGACATCTTCAGCGTAGGGATGGCGCTGGCGATAGATTCGTCCCAGAGGTCTGACGATCGCCAAATCAGGTTCAGGTTCAGAGTTATTCGGTAGGGTAATAGGACGACCTTCCCGGACTTTAGCGCGATCGCCTAAAAGTTGGCTAAGATAAGTCCCACTTTCATCTCCCAGGTAAGCATGTTCGGGACCCTCTGGGGGCATTTCAATAATTTCTCCGTTTAACAGTTCGACATGACGATTGTCTAAAAGACCCACTTCAATCATGCGGTGGTAGTCATCTAGCGTCCATTTGGCGGTAGTTACGGTCATCACAGTATCCTCCCGACTTTGGGGATTTGATTAATTTTGACGAAGTAATCCTCAAACCCTAACAAAGAACAAAGAACAAATGACAAATGACAATCTTAACTAATCGTCCCCGTCAACGGTGAACTCGCACTGGCATAACTTTTAATCGGAATCCGTCCCGCCAGAAATGCCAAACGCCCCGCTTCAGTCGCCATCCCCATCGCTTTCCCCATCGCCACCGGATTTTTGGCTAGCGCGATCGCACTATTCACAAGTATTGCATCTGCCCCCATCTCCATGGCTTGCGCCGCTTCACTGGGCGATCCAATCCCCGCATCTACGACTACAGGAATTCCCGCTTCTTCGATAATGATTTGAATATTTGCCGCCGTTTTAATCCCCTGTCCTGAACCAATCGGCGAACCCAAGGGCATTACTGTGACACACCCCACCTCTTCTAATCGTTTAGCTAACATGGGGTCAGCATTAATATACGGCAGTACCGCAAACCCTTCTTTTACCAGTTTCTCAGCGGCTTCCAGAGTGCCAATCGGGTCAGGTAATAAATATTTCGGGTCGGGAATCACTTCTAACTTGACAAAATTATTATCCTCTTGCCCCAATAACTTTGCCATTTCCCGACCTAACCGCGCCACCCGCACCGCTTCTTCTGCGGTTTTACAGCCTGCGGTATTGGGTAACATCCAGATTTTTGTCCAATCCAGCGCTTCTGCCAATCCTTCATGACCCGGGGCTTTGGTTTGCACCCGCCGCACGGCTACGGTAACAATCTGACTCCCACTCGCCGCAATCCCCTGTTGCATTTGTTCAATGGTGCTATATTTCCCTGTACCCGTCATCAGGCGGGAGTGAAATGTTCGACCTGCAATGATTAACGAATCAGATGTCGCTGGTTCTGTAACCGAGGTGGTTTGGGGAGATACGGACGTAATCGGAGAACTGATCATTAAATTTGAGGAAGATTTATGATAAAAGCGATCGTATCGAAAATGGTCTAATAGCGGATCAGCGGTTTGCGTTTCCATCCAGTCTGCCAGTAGCTGGGCTGTCACAGGGGCGAGGAGAATACCGTTACGATAATGTCCCGTCGCTAGGGTTAGATTTTCACAAGGGCTGACTCCCAGGATCGGACATTCATCTGGGGTGGCGGGTCGAAATCCCCACCAGCATTCCCGAATAGACCAATCCTGTAGGGATGGATATAACCGTATTGCCCGTGATAGTAAGGTGTGAATTCCTGCTGGCGTATTATCCGATTGCCATCCCACGTCCTCACTGGTTGCACCAATCAATAACCGCCCATCCCGACGGGGAACTAAGTAGGTATCGGGTCCATACAACACCCGTTGCAGGGGTAAGGGCTGATGGGGATTGACTGGTATTTGTACCGACAGCATCTGACCCTTTTTCGGATACACGGGTACAGGTAGCAACTCGTTTGACCAAGCCCCCGTTGCTAAGACATACTGGTCAGCTTGAAATTCACCAATCGAGGTTCTGACACTACAAACGCGACGATTTTGCTGCTCAATTGCCTCAACTGTAACGCCTTCGCGCAGGTCAATCCCTATTTCTTGAGCCGCTAATCGCAGGGCTTGTGCTAATGCTCGGTTATCGACTTGACCATCTTCGGGATACCACCAACCACCAATCACATCTGCCCCTAAACCAGGTTGATATAGATGAATCGCCTGTTTATCTAACCAATTTCCGCGATCCGGGTGAGAGGCTGAACCCTCTTCATAAACTGGGGCGAGAATCCCACAGGGCAAATATCCTGTTGCCACACCCGTAAGCTGTTCCAGTTTGTTACACCATTGGGAATAGAGCGATCGCGATCGCCCACATAATTCCCGCATCGGACTGTCGGGAATGGCTTCCGCATGAGGGGCTAACATCCCAGCGGCAGCTAGAGTCGCTGCTTGTTTAAAGTCGCGGGTTAATACCGTGACTGTCGCCCCCCGCCACTTCAACTCTAGGGCGAGTGCCAAACCAATCACGCCACCGCCCACAATTAAAATATCACTGGAAAAGTTCATTAGATAAAACGTTAGACGCGCCCTAGCCAGTCCGTACAGATTTGATCAATCAGGTTACCAGAGAGCCGTAATCGGTTCGGACTCCTCGGTCGCTTCACCCGCGCCTGTATCCGCTTGACCCACTGTGGTTTGAGGGGCTTGAGCTGTACCCTGATTATTTTGGGCTTGATTAATCGTCGCCGGCGCCTGAGCCGTTGGCTGAGTTGGCTGAGTTCCCGTTGCTGTTTGAGGTTGTTGTGTTGCCCCTTGGTCGGTTGCCGTGTCTGGAACTGACTCAATGATTTGGTTCGCTGTGCGGTTTTCACCCCCAAAGAGTCCTCCCAAGAACGGAAGGGATATACCCTGCCAACCTAAAGCTGCTCCGACTACAACGGCAGCAATGATCACTAATCCAATTAATTTATTCATCTTTGTTTCCCTGTAAATTCTACAGGACTTATGTCCCACCTACATATTAGATAGTTTTTGTACTGGCTTTTTTTTACTAGACTTACACCCTCTCCAGCTAAACGTTGTCTGCTGTGGCAACCTTCTCAGGAGATTATATCTAGTGAAGTGAGCGACCTACATGAAATCAAAGATCATCATAATGTAGGGCTTCTTGCCGGATAAGCTAACGCCTTCCCAATTATATCGCTCCCCCTGCTCCCCCTGCTCCCTCTGCTCCCTCTGCTCCCTCTGCTCCCTCTGCTCCCTCTGCTCCCCCTGCTCCCTCTGCTCCCCCTGCTCCCTCTGATCACAAATATTTCTGCACCACCTGCCATCCGGTATAAGATACCCAGGCAAATCCGACAAATAAAGCAATATTGGTTCCCAGATGAACTGCCCGCGCCCAAGGGTGTTGGGGGCTAATCTGGGTTGAACTTGCGGCAGACACCGCAACCAACGCTACGACAGCTAATCCGGCAATCAAGTGTCCAGAATGTCCGAGATTGCCATAATGACCGATAGTACCCACTAAACCAATTCCCAGGAGCAGCAAGACCAAACTGACCATTACCCATCCGATGATGTAGTGTAAAGGTCGCAACCATTTTGGTTTGGGGTGTTGAGAGCGCCGTTTCGTGAACAGAACACTGCCCGTCACCGCCAACAGACCATAAGCCGCGAGGGACAAACCCATTGACCAAGCGGCTATTTTCCACAACCAGATAAAGTCGGGCAGATTCACAACTTGATGCCTCAAATTTAGCCTGTTTACTGCCCCAATCGTAACGTAAGAGGTTGCTCGGCTGAACAACCCCCTTAATCTTTGTTTTTTAATAGCTTTTGTTATCTAATGAGCTGTTGCCACAGCTAAACGCTCTTTGCTGGCTGGGCTATTATGACTAATTGTTTTTTCACTGGACTTGTTATCATCAGTCGGTGGTACAACGGCTTTAGCGTCAGAAGATGACGCCGGATTACCGTCTTGAGCGACAAGCAAGCGAGTACAGGGTATGGTATCCGAGAGAATCGCACTTGCCATCATGCCTGTGTGAATCTCCAATAGCGCTTGGGGTAGGGCTTCAAAGACTAAGCGCTGTCCTGGAAAAACCACGCGCTCAAAATACCAATTGGGAATATTTGTAATCCGAGCAATTTGAATCTGGCTCGTGGCGTTTACGTAGCAACAGACAATGTGAGTTTGATTATCAGAAGGTAGGGGATCAAGTATCTGAGTCATAACTGCTGAGTGAGGTACTAAATGAATTCTGATTGTTATTACTTCACCTAACTTAGCACTTGTGATCCAGTCCCTGTTGTAAACCCGACTACCAATTGTGCGGGTTTTTCGCCAATCGCGTCCCAGCGATCGCCGCTAAATGGCTAATTGATCCCATCCCTGGGGATGAGAACTTCTACCTAGGGTTAAGACCCTCAATTGGAACGCCTTAGGTAAGATTGCTTAGACTACCTCCCTCAGACTCTCAGATATGAACCCCACGAAAAAAAATAGCATACGCTTGAGGTCAGAACCCAATCTTGTTAAAGTAAAGTTAAGTTATGTGAAAAAGAAATCAAATATCTGAGAAAGCTGGACTGGGGCTGTGTTCTTATCTCCCGGTCGGTGAGGGCTTAAGCGTCTACGTACACCGGGTTTTCATCCAAGTTGGGTTGGAGATTTGCCCAGTTCAACCGAGCCAATCCTGTTCATAAAAGCCGATTTACCCCAGATAAAATTTATAATGTCACCCAAAATTCTTTATGTGCGCCTCCCCTGCAACCCAATTTTCCCGATTGGTGTTGTCTATCTAGCCGATCACGTTCACAAACTCTTCCCAGAGGTAGAACAGCGCATCTTTGACTTAGGCACTGTACCTCCCCTGGATTTTTCGCGATCGCTCGACGCCTGTATTGACGAATTCCAACCGACGCTGTTGGTATTCTCCTGGCGCGATATTCAAATCTATGCGCCAGTTGGTGGTAGAGGGGGGAACCCTTTGCAAAATGCCTTCGAGTTTTACTACGCCAGTAACCCCTTTGTCAAGTTACGCGGGGCGATCGGTGGATTACGTTTAGCCGCCGCTTATTACAATGAACTGTGGCGTAATTTAGGATTGATTCGCCGGGGACTTAAACGCGCTCGTACTTACAACCCAGAGGCACGTCTGATGGTTGGCGGCGGTGCGGTTAGTGTATTTTATGAACAACTGAAGACGAAATTACCCAATGGGACAATTGTCTCCGTTGGCGAAGGTGAAACCCTGCTAGAGAAACTCCTGCGGGGTGAATCGTTTGCTGATGAGCGCTGTTATGTGGTGGGTGATACGCAGCCGCGCGATCGCATGATTCATGAACGCCCAACTCCCCTAGAAAAAACCGCTTGTAATTACGACTATATCCAAAGCATCTGGTCGGCGTTTGATTATTATTTTCAAGAGAGCGACTTTTATATTGGGGTGCAAACTAAACGGGGTTGTCCCCACAACTGCTGCTACTGCATCTACACCGTCGTCGAAGGTAAACAAGTACGGATCAATCCCGCTGATGAAGTAGTTGCCGAAATGCGCCAGCTTTATGACCGAGGTATCCGCAACTTCTGGTTTACCGATGCTCAGTTTATCCCAGCGCGGAAGTTTATCGACGATGCGGTGGAACTGTTGCAGAAAATTCTCGACTCCGGGATGACAGACATTCACTGGGCGGCATATATTCGCGCCGATAATCTCACCCCGGAATTATGTGACTTGATGGTGAAAACCGGGATGAACTACTTTGAAATCGGTATTACCAGTGGTTCCCAGGAATTAGTTCGCAAGATGCGAATGGGGTACAACCTTCGCACCGTGCTGCAAAATTGTCGGGATTTAAAAGCAGCGGGATTTAATGACTTGGTTTCGGTCAACTATTCCTTTAATGTAATAGATGAGCGACCAGACACCATTCGCCAAACCATTGCCTATCACCGGGAGTTAGAGCGAATCTTTGGTGCTGACAAGGTGGAACCCGCGATCTTCTTTATCGGATTACAACCCCATACTCATTTGGAAGCCTACGCTTTTGAGAACGATATTCTCGAAAAAGACTATGATCCAATGAGTTTAATGCCTTGGACGGCGAAAAAGCTACTCTGGAATCCCGAACCCCTAGGCTCGTTCTTTGGAGAGGTTTGTCTGCAAGCGTGGCGGCAAAATCCCGATGATTTTGGTCGCGAAGTGATGAAAATTTTAGAGGAACGCTTGGGCTGTGCGGATTTAGAGGATGCATTAGCGGCTCCGATTGAAGCCTCAGCTAAGACGCCGCCTAAACAACTGGTTACAGCGGGGTAGTTGATTCTATCCGTTTATCGTTAACTCGAACAGCTTGGAGAAATTTAACCCTAAAATGTATCATAATTAACATAAAATCATCGGTTAAAATTCTCCCCTGCTCCCAGACGCGCCATGGCACGTCTCTATTACACCCACTTTCCCCTGAACCCCTCAGACAAGGTTTGATCATGCTGCAAGGTTCGATATTACAAAAGTTAGACACAGCTCATCGCGGTGGTAAGCGACCGCTGAATTTTGGCGTTTATCACAAAAACACCCTGATTGCCCTGTGTCATGCCTTGGAAGACTTCATCTTAGAGTCAGAGGGAAAACCTCTGCTAATTGCAGCATTTCAACAGGGAAAATGGTATATGCAAGAGGCAGAACGCTATGGCGATTTAGCGGAACAGTCGTCTCAAGTGGTAATTCTGGCGACAGCGGAAACTGGTTTTGGGGAACATCCCACCAGCCAGCGCTCTAATGTGAGACTATTGGATTTAGATGCGTCTGATCCAGTGGCTCAAGAATGGCATTTGATCATTATGTCAGAGACATACACAGCAATGGTCTTATGTCAAGAGTTATCGGCTGAGGATTATGGCAGTAAAGGACCACCCAAAGATGATCGGGAGCGCAAGTTTTATGGGTTCTGGACATTTGAGCCGGAATTGGTTCGGGAAACAGTCGATTTAGCGATCGCACACATTGGCGGTTACGATCAACAGTTACAACAGCGCCTAACCGACCAAGCACAACAGATCACGGCAGCCTTCGGTAGCAAAAAACGCGATGATATTGGGGAGGTTGTGTCTCGCGTCGTCGAATATCTCGAAAGCTTTGAACAAGAATTACACCAAACTGAGGATGAGCCACTTCAGAACTTGCCCCTTGCCGAGCAAGACTTAGATAATAATTTAGTGTCTAATAAAGTGCAGGCATTTTTGCGGATGGCACAGCTCATCGATCAAGCTGATGTAACTAATCCCATGGCAGCGGCGGAAGTGGCAACCCTTTGTGAAGCGATGGGTCAATTGCTTGATTTACCTGCGTGGCAAATCAAACGGCTGCGATTAGCGGGATTGCTGCATCGCCTCGCGCCGTTACAAGGGGTAGATGAGGATCTAGAACCGACAAAATCCACGGTGCAGCAACAGGCGATTTCTCAACAAGAGGCAATGCCAAAATCCACGGTTTTGCGGGTCATGCCCCAATTACAGGCAATTGCTAATATTATTACCCACCAAACCGAACATTGGGATGGCTCCGGACAACCGGATGGTTTGGCTTATGATGAAATTCCCTTGGAGTCGAGAATTTTAGCACTGATGACCACATTTCAACAGCGGCTCAAGGACTATCAATCCCAAGAGACTCCTTTGGCAAAAGCACTTAACGACTGTCAGGCGTCAGCGGGTACAGTATTTGACCCAAAACTGCTTGAGGCTCTAGAACTACTGGTGATGGGAATGCAACAGGGTATGAGTTTACAGGCAAATCAACCTAAAATAGCCGCAGGGATGTGGTTGCTTGATTCCCATTCCCCCCAGGAAGCCCAATCCAATGTTTCGTCTTAAGGTTTAAGTCACGCAGGAAAATTGATGGAAATCGAAGCAATTCGCGCAGGAAAAATTAAGCAGCTCTCAGGTGCTAATCTAGACGACGAAGATTTGTCTGGGAGCCAACTGGAACAGATTAATTTGGCAGGCGCTAGTCTGGTGGGTACGAATTTGTCGAGAGCTAATCTCAACGGTGCTCGTCTGGATGGCGCTAAACTTCTGTGCGCTCAATTGGTGTCGGCTGATGTGCGGGCAAATTGTTTGGGCGCTAATCTGATGCAAGCCAACTTGACTGGGGCGGATTTGCGCGGGAGCAATCTCCGAGGCGCGAATTTAATGGGCGCGAATTTGACACAGGTATCCTTGGCGGGAGCATTTTTGAGTGGCGCGAATCTTATGGGTGTCAACCTTCAGGGCGTCGATTTCCGAGGTGCTGATCTGCGGGGGGCGAATCTCAACAGTGCTAATCTTAAGGGGGCGGATTTATCGCAAGCGGATTTACAAGGCGCTAGCTTGTGTGACGCCAATTTTGAGGAAGCGGATTTGCGCGGGGCGAATCTGGGAGGGGCGAATTTAACGGGAGCGAATTTGCTTTGTGCTGAACTCGATGACGTCAATGTAAATGGTGCGAAGTTAGAGCGGACTTGTGTGGTGGGAACGTCTCTGGAAAGTAGTTCCTAGAGTGTTGCCTGAGCATCGCGAGTTATTGTTCTTAGAACAAAAGCAATACAAAGGACAAAGAGGCAGCAAATGATAATATTCTGACATAGAGGCTTGGATTTAGGCTTCACTCCTGCTATGATTCATGATTATCGAGTTGCGCCCAAAAAACTCTTCCATCTCGACAGGATGGAGGAATATTTGGTATTGGAGTGATGGGGAGAATAGGGAAAAAGGGTTAATGACCCTGATAAAATTAGGGGCGTTTCATCTCCTGGGAATCTGTCCTGGCTCACCTCCTCACCTCCTCAACCATCCCCGTTAACGAAAAAGGCATCGTGCCAGACTAGGGGATTGGGAGGATATCTATCCCCAAATCAGTTCGGTTATTTCCCCGATTCAACTCTATCCGTTTCTCGGTGTTTTAGGCGATGATAGTAACTAGGAGAGAATGCCAACCTGTTAAACCATGTCGGTGTCAGGAGGAAAAGTAGCAGATGCGACACCCGGATGATTTTTCCGAAATGTTGAACCTTTACCTCTTTACCGTCGTCTAAAGGTGTAATACTATAGAGTTAAGGCAAACTCATACTGACTTCGCATTCGCCTTGTTCCTAGCCCAGAGCTTAGTCAGCTAGGAAACGCCGCAGAATCAACGAAGAGACAATTAACTGAGTCAATCGCTTTAACTCCTGATCTACGGTTCGATCTCCTGCCCAACTCAATACAGGTAGGAGTCTATACATCTTTTAGTAGATGTAAACAACCGCTTCGCGCACGTATCCTCAAGGTGAGAGATGGCTATAGCTTTTGCTTTTGAGGTCAAAATCCGCGACAGATTTATTGCTCGTTTACGGAGTCACTACTCACAGATGCCCACTGTTAACACCAAACCCAAAACGACCAAGCCCACATTTTCGGCAGATATGGTTCGCACCTATCTGCATGAAATCGGTCGCGTGCCACTACTGACCCATGAGCAAGAAATTGTCTATGGTAAGCAAGTGCAGCAGATGATGCCGCTCTTGGAGGCAAAAGAAGCCTTAGCGGAAACCTTAGAGCGCGAACCGACGATGCAGGAGTGGGCAGATCACGTTGATTTAGAGGAATCAGCCCTTAAGAAAATTATAAACCAGGGAACGCGAGCTAAGCGTAAAATGATCGAAGCGAATCTGCGCCTAGTGGTGGCGATCGCGAAAAAGTATCAGAAGCGTAACATGGAATTCCTGGACTTGATTCAGGAAGGCACCCTGGGATTAGAGCGAGGGGTGGAGAAATTCGACCCAACGCGAGGGTATAAGTTCTCTACTTATGCGTACTGGTGGATTCGTCAAGCCATTACTCGCGCGATCGCCCAACAAGCCCGGGCGATTCGGTTACCGATTCACATTACCGAAAAGCTGAATAAGATCAAGAAAGTGCAACGGGAGTTGTCTCAGAGATTGGGGCGTAACGCGACACCAACGGAGATTGGTCAAGAGTTAGATTTAGAACCTGCCCAAATTCGCGAGTATTTGAGCATCGCCCGTCAACCCGTATCATTGGATGTGCGGGTAGGGGATAACCAAGATACAGAATTATCTGATCTGTTGGAAGATAGTGGACCGACTCCGGTTCATTACACCACCCAGGAATCCCTGCGCCAAGATTTAGATAATCTCCTGGCAGAATTAACCCCCCAACAACGGGAAGTCTTAGCACTGCGCTTTGGCTTAGAAGATGGGAATGAACTCTCTCTGGCAAAAGTCGGACAGAGACTCAATCTCAGTCGCGAACGAGTACGCCAGTTAGAGCATCAAGCCTTAGCCCAACTCAGACGACGCCATGCCACGGTACGGGAATACATCGCCAGTTAGTTGGTTTGTAGTTGCGCTTTAGCGCCCTAAACGTTGGCATAGCCAAGAACTCAAGTTCTGGCTTAAAGCTTAAACCCGTTAAAACTCAAAGACTATTTCCGAACGTTCAAGTTGGCGACATTCGATGAAAGTGGTAGCACAAATTCGCTACCACTTTTTTTTGTAAAAAAATATTAATTTCTTCAGCAATCCCCAGACTAGCGATTGAAGCTCCTGAAAATACTGTGTCCGTAGAAAAACCTTCTGCGGGGTGAGTTAACTTTCATTCCTTCGAGGGAATCGCCACTGAAGCATCATCCATTATTGTTTAACTAGAGAGAGATGAATAGTTCAATCCAATTACAAACCCGCGTAATTTTGCCCATACAAACTGTGACGGTTGAGAAACCGGATAAAGGCAGCGCAAACCAGAGACAGGTTCACGGTTAGATAGAAAGTAAGGATGCCTGCTAACGTCTACTTTAGCTTAAATCTACTTTAACAAATTAGGGCGGCTACCAACTGTGTAATAAAATTCCAAATTTTTTAAGGGTGTTTCGATATTATTTTAAAGGAGGTAACCACGGTGATTAGCCGATTCATTGAGTTTTTTCAGTCCCAACGTCAACCATCTTTTTCTTGGCGTTTACCCCTAACCGGGTTACTGCTCACAGTAGGACTAACAATGAATGTCTCTAGTAGACCTATAGCCGTCGCTCAACAACTCAAGCAAACCGTGGACTCTACAGGAGAAACGAATCCATCTACTGTATCCGCTTCAGCCACTTCCATCCCAGATGGCACGTACCTTTACGGTCAATCTTCTCAACCCAATCAGATTGGTCAAGAATATATTGTATTTCAAGCCAATGAAGGACAGCTAGTTGGGGCACTTTACTTACCTCACTCTGAATTTAGCTGTTTTCATGGCACTCTAGAATCTAAACAGATGAATCTCCGAGTTGTCAACCCCTACGACCAAACCGCTTTAGCTCATACGATTGAGAATCAGCAAGAAACTGCGGTAGCGGCGGCGGGGAGCCAGCTTAATCTCGATCGCACTTACGAATCCTTAACCTATCCCTACACCGTTAAGCTTGATCAGTATCAACCTGTGGGTCAACTGAGTGAGAATGATCAGCGGATGTTGAATATCTGTCGGGAAAACTTGCTCTGACAAAGGACAAAGGACAAATGACCGGAAAACCGGGATACAAGCCCCGTCCTTCTAGGACGGCTTTTATTTGATAAATCGTTCTGACGTTTTGTCAAATAGCTGTATAATGGATTAAGGAGGTGATGCAAGTTGTTTAATCGGGTCTACGAATTTAAGCTAAAACCGACTAAAAGTCAGATAAGTAGGTGGACAAGAAAAAACTCAACAATGTAACACAATGTTAAGACTGAGGTGAAGACTACGGTGTTAGAATTTGCAACCAACAGAACAATTGGTGCGACCTTTTTTTTCTTATTTAAGGTAAACCTCTGCTCCCAATACTGGGATAGAAAAGAAAAGAGCAAAGAGGGATTTTATTTGCGTATGTTTTACGCAAATAAAAATCGCTTTTATACTGAAGTTTCTTCGGTGCAGATGTACTACACCCAGGGGAAAGCCTTATCCCGTAATGGTTTTAGCGCCCACCCCCTGAGAATCGTCCCCATGTAACCCTGGCAAGAGTTTCGCGATACGTTCCTTCTTAACTGGAGTTTAGACTACGAGTAAGGAGATCAGTCTGTGTTGAGTTTATTCATCAGCCTGGGTGCGCTCGCCGTTCACGCAGTAATGTGGGAAAGGGAATCAAGTCATATCGGCGAGTGTGCCCAGGCTATTTTTAGACCTCCCTATATCACTGAAGTTGCCACCTTCCAAAGGTACTACAGGGAACTCAATACCTACTCTGAGCCTGATTTGACAAGAGTGAAGCTAAAAACCCAATCGCCCTAAGCCAAGATAGGTATACGGTGTAGCAATTTGTCAACAGGGAACTTCAGTTGTATGCAGCGCCTCCCCTATATACGATACTGCTGGCGAATCAGGGGTCAGACCCCTCACCCCCATCAGTCTGCTGCTCTATTCCTTCACGTCCATTCATGGTTCACGTTGAGAGGAACCCCATCAGCTTGCGCCCTCTAGGGGGTAATGGGGGGTCAAACCCCAAAGGGGGCTCAGAGCAATAAATACAGCGCTTTCCTCTGCTATGAGGTATAACATCAATCTAGAAGTTTCAGGGATAGGGGGCTAATACTGTACTCCATAAGAGGGCGAAGTATAAAGACAAAGACTTTGTGGATGTATTTCCCGTCCGATGTGGACAATCAGCCATCTCACCAGCTCGATTAGCAATAATCACCATAATGCAATTTGCGGAAGGTTTAACTGATCGACAAGCCGCCGATGCAGTCAGGAGTAGAATAGATTGGAAATATGCTTTGGGATTAAACTTAACGGATTCAGGATTTGATGCAACGGTACTAAGTGAATTTA